>CAINWJ010000001.1 GCA_903854455.1 Candidatus Peribacteria bacterium
TGGAAGGAAATGCTATTAGGAGTCATTCTAATCATTGCTTTGGTGGAAATATTTTATGGAATGAGAAGCGGTCAGCGGTCAGCGGTCAGCGGTCAGAAAGTGCGAATCGATTCTATCGATTCGATTATCGTTACATCCATCGTTCTCGGAATCATTGTTTCCACTTTCCACTTTCCATTTCTTGCCCCGCCGAAGCTCCTCGGGAGCGAAGGGGGGTCAATTTTCCATTTCGCCTACGGCGTGAAGTATGACTTCCTCCCGCTCATCGCCTTCCTCATCCTCCGCCGCGTTCCCTGGTCTTCACAATTCATGGATCGAGTTCTTCGCTCCATTCTGATCGTCGGAGTCATCGTCGCCGTCTACGGCATCATCACGTTCTTCCTGCCACAGTCGTTCTTCGTCCGGCTCGGTTACCTGCCGTACCACTCACTGTATTTCTCTGACGGACCCATTGCCGCATTCCAGATGATCGGCAATACCACTCTGCGACGGATTCAGAGTGTGATGAGTGGACCCAATCAATTGGGGCTGTGGCTCCTGATCCCCCTTAGCGTTGGACTTGTTAAGATATTCCAGAGGAAAGTGATCAGCGATCAGCGATCAGCGATCAGTGCGCTGGTTCTGGTGGGCATTGCATTACTGCTTACATTTTCAAGGAGCGCATGGATCGGTGCGTTTGCGATGGTCATCGTTGCGCTGGGATCAGCGATTCCTGCTCAAGCACGGAAGCGAATTATCGTCGGTTTTGTCTCCGCCATCGCGATCATCGGTGTGATCCTGCTCATTGCTTTCCCGTCGGTATTCGGTCGACTCGGCTCCACGCGCGGGCATCTGGAGAAACCATTGGAAGCCATCCAGATCATGATCGCGCATCCGTTCGGTTTGGGGCTCGGGACGGCGGGTCCTGCCAGTAATCGTGGCACGGATGCCTGCATCGTGTTGCGGTTGCAGGATGATCCCTCGTGGGCGAAGACAATTCCTTCCCTTTGTGTGTTCCTCGGCACCAGGCAGGTGCAACCGACCGATCGCATCTGCAATTGTCCACTGCTGACCGAGAACTGGTACCTGCAGTGGGGAGTGGAGATGGGGGTGATTGGCTTCGTATTGAGTTTGGTTTTGGTGATTCTTGTCTTGAGAAAATTGATAATTGAAAATGGAAAATTGAAAATTATTTCTGGTATCAGCTCCCATAAATTTTCAATTTACAATTTACATTTTTCAATTTTTCTCGTCTTCCTCGGCCTCTCCCTCGCCGCTCTCTTCCTCCACGCCTGGGAAGATGCTGCCGTGGCGTACACGGTGTGGGTGATGCTTAGCGTCGCATTACCTTCTGGTACACTCCGGTCATGTCTTCAGTCTCCGGTTCCATCGTCATCCTCGACTTCGGCGGACAGTACGCACACTTGATCGCGAGTCGGATCCGGAGGTTCGGGTATCGATCCTGCATCCTGCCGCCCGAGACACCCGTTTCGCATCTTAAGGGTGCTGCGGGGATCATCCTGTCTGGTGGACCGCAGAGTGTTTATGAGAAGGGGAGTCCGCAGGCGGATCCGAAGATATTTGATCTGGAGATTCCTATTCTCGGATTGTGTTATGGGCATCATTGGCTCGGGCAGACACTGGGAGGGAAGACGACGCCAGCCAAGGTGAAGGAGTACGGACCGGTGGATGTCACCGTTCTCGACCTCAAAAATCCGCTGTTTGCCGGATTGCCGAAGGGGTTTCGTGTGTGGATGTCGCACGGCGATGAGGTATCGGTGTTGCCCGAAGGATTCGTGACTGTCGCATCGACCAGGGATTGTCAGCACGCATCCATGGCGGATCTCAAGCGTCGGATTTTCGGCATCCAGTTCCACATCGAAGTCACGCACTCACAGCACGGGATGGAGATTCTGCGCCGCTTCGTCGACCTTTGCAGTCCGGCTCCGTGGTCGGTAGAAAGTTACCGGCAGGAGATCGAGGAGCAGGTTCGCACCCAATCTGAAGGCAAGAAAGTCTTCATGCTCGTCTCCGGCGGTGTGGATTCAACGGTTGCCTTCACGTTGCTTACGAAAGTCCTCGGTGCGGATCGTGTTCAGGGATTACTGATCGATACAGGACTGATGCGGAAAGGCGAGATCACGGCGATCAAGAAGGCATTCGACGCGCTCGGGATTCAGAATCTGGCGATCAAGGATGCGTCCGAGCAGTTCTTCCGGAAGCTGGAACGCAGCGTCGATCCAGAGGAGAAGCGGCGGATCATCGGCGAGACATTCATTCAGGTTCAGAAGCAAGCTTTTGACGACATGGGATTCCTGAATGATTCCTCAAACGAATGGCTCTTGGGTCAGGGAACAATTTATCCGGATACCATCGAAACCGGCGGGACCAAGCACTCGGACAAGATCAAGACGCATCACAA
>CAINWJ010000002.1 GCA_903854455.1 Candidatus Peribacteria bacterium
GCCGGCTGATTTCCATGCCATCTTCAGTGCCTCCGCATACGTCACGGGATTCGTGACACCGTACTCCCCTATCGGCTTCCCTGCCTCATCCTTGTAGCCAGTGGCGATCCCGTTTTCCACGATACTGGCAACGTATGGGGCGTACCACGCATCGACGGAAACATCCTTGTAGAGGACCGGCGCTTCGTCGACGAGCGCGTAAAGGAACCCGCGGCGCTGGGCGATTCGCGAGAGACGCAACTGCTCCGCTTCGCGCAAGGCTGCCGCATCCTGCATTTTCGCTACAGCACGGTAGAGGCTGCGCTCCTCACCTGTCGCGAACGCATCCGGGGTCGGCGGAGCGGTGTGCAGCATCTGCGCCTGGGTTTCCAGTGCAACCGACTGGCTCATGTTGCCCATGAAACGGGCAAGCACGTTCTGACGCGCGACAGCGATCTTCTGCGCCATGCCTATTGCACTGCCACGATGACCGCCGGACGGTACGGCGACAGTGGAAGTGGATGTTGCATTGGAACTTGCGGACGACACTGCTTCCCCGAAGAGACCGAAAGTGGAGAAGTGCGTGGTTGTGCAGGAGACGGTATTCGCGGTCGTATCGACCGTGCAGTCGCTCAGTGCATTCCAGCTGCTTCCGTCCCAGCGGTAGATCCAGAGCGACGACTCGTCATACGCATTCACTTGAGCGTCCGTGTACGCCATGGTAACCGTGATGGGCTGGAGAAACGTCGTGACGAGAACGGATCCACTGATCGCACGGATGTCGTAGGTCTGATCACCGATGACCTCAACTCCGGAAGGAGAGGATGTTCCCGCGATCACCGTCTCCGTATCAATCTGCTTGATCTGCAGCGTAAAGGCATTCGTCGCCGCAGCAGCAGGAACGGTGAGTGAGGTTCCTGAACCGCCACGTGTCATATCCAGACTGCCTCCACCCGTACCGATGGTGCCACCCGTCTCCGTTCCGACGTCGGCATCGTTGGTGCAACCGGTGGTGGTGAAGCTGATCGTGGACCCCGTCGCGCTATTGCCTGCGGCATCCCGGGAGATAGGACGGTAGAAGTACGTGGTACAGACGGGCAGACTCCCGATGCTCACCGTGTGTCCGGTCACACGGGGGGAGATATCTGCTTCACTGGTAGCAGTGCCCAGAGAGCGCGTGGTACCGTACTGGACTCGACTGCTGGCCAGTTCATTGGTGTCCCAGGTGATGGAAGCACTCGTCGTTGTGACGCTGGATCCGGTATGGGAAAGTACTGGAGCGGCGGTATCCACAGTAAACGTCCTCGGTCCGACGGAAGCCACATTGCCCGCAAGATCCTGAGCGTAGGTTTTGAATGTATAGGAGCTGCCGTTTGAGAGTCCGGTGAAGCTATGCGAATACTGATTGGCAGAAGCATTGTAGAGAGCGAGGATTTCATCAGTACCCAACGCTCGGCTGTAGATCTGGATGTCATCGATGGAGCCGTTCCAGTACTCGGTCCCTCCATCAGCGGAGTCCTTACCGATAAGTAGATGATTGGCCCCGTTGTAAGCGATGGATGTTGCGTACGATGACGTTTTTGAAGCCTGCAACGCTCCATCCGCATAAATTTTGATGGCACCGGCATCGAATGTCACCGCAAGAAGATGCCAATTGCCGTCGGCAACGGTGTAGGTGGCATCCAACGAATCCATGACCGAGCCATTGGAGTACGGCACGTGGATGGTGGAAGCTCCATAGGTCGTCAGCATGATTCCCGAACTCTGGTATACCCACTGATTGGCGATGATGTCGCGGTAGCCCGCACTCACATCCGATGATTTCACCCACACTGCCATGGTGATACTGCTCTGAGCCTGCGTGGCTGACGGGATACCCATATCCAGATAGTCGTTCCCGTCAAAACTGTACGCACCACCGAGCTTGCCCGATGAGATGAATGTCGCACCATTGTTGGTAGCGGTGATGCCGTTGCCCGAATAATCGACCATGTCACCCTCCGTATTCAGCTTCCACCAACCCTTGAGACTACTGTTCCAATCGTTGATCACCGAGTGAATGCCACCGGCATCGGATGTTGTCGTCGCGATGGTCGCCGAAGTCACACTCTGTACAGAGGTATCCGCGGGAACTGTCGCGCCGTACGCGATGGACGGACTCGTCAGATCCTGTGCCGTGAAACTCCAGGCAGTGGTGGACGCTATTCCCGCATAGCTATTGCCCGCTACATCGTCGAACGCATCCGCTCCGATCAGCACGTAATACTCAGTCCCCTCGGCAAGCGTTGCCGCCGGATTGATGGTAATGGTCGTGGTGCCGCCACCGGTCACCTTGGCATCCTGAGCATCAATGGTTTCGACGGTGGTGTTATCAGAAGTTTTCTTGATGGTGATGTCATTGGCGGCTCCGGCCTGCGGGTTCACTGCTTCCGAAAACGTGATGATCAGATTTGAGGTTGCCACAACACCCGTCGCATTGTCAGTGGGAGAAAGCGTCGAGACGATGGGAGCAGTCGTATCGATCGTCGTGAAGCTCCATGTAGTAGTGGCGGAAATGCCGTCGTAACTTTTTCCAGTCGCATCGTCGAATGCATCCGCTCCGATCAGCACATAATACTCAGTCCCCTCGGCGAGCGTTGCGGCCGGATTGATGGTAATGGTCGTGGTGCCGCCACCGGTCACCTTGGCATCCTGCGCATCAATCGTTTCGACGGTGGTGTTATCGGAGGTTTTCTTGATGGTGATGTCGTTGGCGGCTCCGGCTTCAGCATCCACTGCCTCGTCGAACGTGATGACCAGATTTGCCGTCGTAGCAACGCTTGTGGCGTTATCAGTGGGAGAGAGAGTGGAAACAGCGGGAGGGGTATCCGAGCTGCTGTACTTGTACAGGGATCCACCCTCGATGCCGGTGATGATCTCCAGAGTACCGTCGCCGTTCAAATCGGCCACATCCGGCATGTACGCGTACGATATGGAGGAATCGATCGTAGACATGGTATAAGACCCGCCACCGTTATTCGTACACAGGAACACATCCGGATTCGCAATGGAGGCCCATTTGACCACCACTGTGTCGTAGTCGCCATCAGCATCAATATCGATGACGCGTATGTTGCCCGAGTAACTCCCGGCACACATTTCTGTGCGAGTGAACGTCCCTGTTCCGTTGTTTGTGAAAAGATATAGCGCGGACGAAGAAGCGACAACGAGATCGTTATCCCCATCCCCATCGAAGTCGATGACTACTACATCACTCGCATACGTCGCAGACAGATTCTGCTTGGCAAAGGTTTGACTGCCGTTGTTCTTGTACCATCCGAATGTCGTCGCGTGACTGTTGACGGCTGCGATGTCTATGTCGCTGTCCCCGTCCAGATCGGCAGGGTACACCGCGTTTGCGCCGCTCATGGCGGCATCGATCGTGATCTCCGTGAAGACCTGGCTCCCGTTATTCCGGTACCAGTTCACTGTGCCGGTTGTGTAGATGCCGGCAACAACATCCAGATCACCATCCCGATCAATATCGTAGGCTCTGCAGTAGATCGCCCCGTCGGCAGCATCGTCGATGGAGTTCTTGGTGAACGAGAGATTGGTGCCGTCATTCTTGTACCACACGATCTTGTCACCGCTGTCGGGAGCGCATGCCACCACGTCCATGTCTCCATCATTATCCAGATCGACCGGATACACGTAGCGTGCATCCGTGAACGAGGTGTCGATCGTTCGCTTCGTAAAATTCGCGGCTCCATCGTTCTGAAGCCAGATCACGTCGGCTGATGTCTGATCCGCCAAAACGATATCTTTGTCGCCATCCCCATCAAAATCGACCGCTATCACACCTTTAACTTTCCCGAAGGTGCTGTTGACCGTGCCCTTCGTCCAGGTGAGAGCGGCTGCAAATACGACAGAAATCACCAAACACGAAAGTAAACCGATGAAAGCAGCCGATATGTAATTGCCCCGTGACAGGGTAAGGATCTTCACGGGAATTTATTGTAGCAATTCCCTGAGAGGAGTGAAGTCATTTTTTTGCATCGGTAACCTGAAAAATCCCATTAGAGTTGCAGGAATGACGGGATGGTTGGATTGTAAGAGATGGCTCCCCAAGCTGACTCCTTCCAGAACTGACCACAGCGAAACAAATACTGAAATGCCCTCACTGTGAAAAGCTCACATTGGCAGTGTCAGTTCCTATTTTTTTCGTGTTGAAAGGACTGTCGCAATAATCGCGGGATCGCTATTCCATGAAAAGTCATGCAAATAATCTGCATACAACATCAGATGGCTCGATCATTTGAGCACGCCGAGTGTGGCGATGATCATCTTCGCCACTTCCGCTCTGTTGATGGATGCATTCGGACGGAAGGTGGTTGCCTCGCCATCTCCACTCACGATGCCCAGTGCTGTGCCGGTGGCGATCGCTGTTGCGTACCTCGATCCTGCCGGTACATCGGAGTAGGAAAGATCCGTTCCCGTCAGGGGAATAGAGAGCGCCTCCAGAATCGTTTGCAGAACTTCGCCGCGTGATGCCGGCATGCGAGGGTTGATCTTCTTACTGAATGCGGTCAGATGCATAGTCTTGGCGGCATCCACGAACGGTTGCGCCCATTCGTTGCCTTCCCCCTGAGAAATGTCCATGCCTTTCAATTGCGTGGCTACTTTCGCCAGCTGCTCCAGTGAGATCGAATCCGTTGGTCCGTAGCGACCTGTGGGATCGCCGGTTTCATCGCGGTAGCCGGAAAAGAATCCACTGCTGATCACCTCGTGCACCGGACAGGAGAACCATTCCGTCACCGGTACATCCTCAAAGATGATGGGGTGTGATTGCATCGTCAGTTTGAGCAGTCCGTTCGCATGGGGCAATGTGTCTTTGGAACATGCCGGCGATTTTCCGGCGGCCTGATGATTCGGGCTTGGCTGAATAATCGTGGGCGCCGGTCTTTGAACACCTGTGTGGCAATTGGAGCCGCGACAGCCTCCGCTGTTTTGCGTAGTACCTACACTGGTAGCTGATGCCGGAGTGGAGACGGGCGTACCGAATATGCCGAACGATGAGAAAGCGACCGTGCTGCAAGTCAGCGTGTTGGCGGAGGTATCCTGGCTGCAGGTCAGCGCTTCCCACACGGTCGACCCCGATCCGTAGCGATACGCGCCCAGAGAGGACTCAACGAGTCCGGAAACGTCTGCATCCGAATAGGTGAAGACAATCGTCAGCGGATCATCGAACTCGGTAACCGGAGTGAGGTTCGGGCAATAGGCAGAGAGGTTGAAGGCATTGACGATCGTGTCCCGCCCGGAGGGCGAACCAAGCTCCGTTTTGACCGGAGCGGAAGACAGTGCCTTGAGCTGGAAGTACGCGCCCGTCGGACACGTGAGGTTGGTATCGATGTATCCAATGGGGACAGTGAGCGACAGGGAGTTATTTGGAAGGACAATGCTGCCCGTCGAACCGTTGGCGTTGTGAATGACGTTCGACCCGGTGCCCGAGCTGATCGTGGCTTCTCCTGCACAGCCCGATGTCGTGAATGAACCGCCCGCAGCCGTGGAGGTGTTGGATGCCGCGTCCGCCGAAACAACGGCGTAGTAATAGGTGGTGCAGGCGTGCAGTCCCCACACTGTTTTGGAATGCGAGATCACACGTGATGACGTGTCGGTTTCAGATGTGTTCGATCCGTACGATGTGCCAACACCGTACGATACCTTGGTGGACGCGCTTTCATCCGTCGTCCAGGTGATCAAGGCCGACGACCCCGTAAGAGATCCGCTTGCTATGTCGCTGATGACAGGAGGCGTGCGGTCCGTGATCGTCACGTTCACGGTGATGGTGTCGGTTCCGCCGTTGCCGTCGGAAATCTGCACCACGAAGCTGTCCGATCCGTAGTAATTCGTCACCGGCACGTACGAAATTTCTTTGCTGTCGCCGTTGCCGCTCACCGACGCCGTGCCGTGCGATGCAGCGCCCGAGATGCTCCAGCTGATGCTCTGGTAATCCGCATCGGTTGCATTCAGCGTGAGCGAGAACGCAGTCGGACTGGCATCTTCATCCATGGTCACCGATACGCTGGTCCCTTCCGTAATGACAGGCGGCGTATTCTCGGCGGCAAATTCGATGTTGCGGTAGGTCTCATTGCTTTCACCATTATTCGTATCGGTGACACTGAACGTGATAGTGCGGGTGGAAGTGTCCGGGGATGCGGCGCTGTTTGCGTAGCGCACGGACCTAAGCGCGGTCTGGTAATTCGCGAGTGACGCTGAACCATTCAGGCGCAACGTGTTGCTGTCCAAAGTGCCGACGATGCCGTTTTGATTGGTGAAGAGCAGGGAGTCTTCATCGCTGACATAATTGCTGCTGATGATGACCGCTCCCGAGGCGATGAGCGGAGAGTCGACATCCGAGACGGCGATGGCATCGTCGATGATCGCGGATGCCGAACCGTTCACGTAGCTGAGTGCAGGACGCGTGGTGGCAGGAAAGAGGTATGCCTGCGGAATAATCTGCGTGCCCTGGTCGCTGTACGCCCAACGAAGCACTGCCACCTCAGCACCTCCGCGCTCGTAGAATTCCATACGGAGATTGTACTTTTCGCCTTCGACCAGGCTGATGGGGCCGCTCGTATCCACCGTTGAACCGTGGAGTGTCCAGTTATCGATGACCAGCACATCGTTGACCCAAAGACGGACACCATCATCGCTCAATGTGCTGAACGTGACATTGCCCGTGATCGGCGACTTGACCTGCCCTGTCCATCGGACGCTGAAGTTTTCATCGTTGTAACCGAGGACACTGAAGTTATTGGAAAAGTTCACCGTGGCATCGATGCGCTGGTAGGTGGTGCCGGTCAGATCCCACGCATTGAGGTAGTACGTGGCAGCAAGACCGAGGCCCGTATTGCCGCTGATCGTTTGGAGAACAGGCGCATCATTGACTGCGGTGATGGGAATAGTCGCGGTCGAAGCCGAGGAATTGATGCTGCTGTTATGTGGATCGATAACCACATACTGGAACGTCGCATTCGTATCCCTTCCCGCATCGGGTCGGAAGCGCAAATCGACTCTGGTGGTGCTGAATAAGCTCAAAACAGTGCCGGCTGAGCCGAGCGTAATGCTCGATCCGTCGCCTTGCCAGAGCGTGCCGCCGCTGACGGAGAGAATACGGATGCTGCCGGGAGTACCGCCTCCGGAATCACTGAGTGTGGAAACGATCAGTCGGATGTTGGCAGATTCCGGTTGAACGGCATCTTCGTTGATACTCACCGCGCCTTCGCCCGTCGGATTGACGACGGTCGTGTTACCGCCCGCACTCGGAACAGCCGCAAAATATCTTGGTGTGCAGATGAACGCCGATGCGAGAACCGCCAGCAGAACGGAAGCGCATCTATACCTCAAAAAAGAAAAATTCACGGACTTCATTGTAGCAAACGTATTTGTTGTTTATCTATAAAATGAAAACGCAGTCAGTATGAATTGTCGCTGCGAATTGGATGTTTTCAGAACTGGCTCTGGTGTTCCGGGTGGTGAGGTACCCCACCATCGGGATCCATATTATCCAATCTGTTCCGCACCTGAGTTATTCTGAGGAATACTCTTCGTGAAATAACCGCTGTGCGAATCGTCATTATTTTCATAATAGAATCCTTGCATATCTTGCTCCTGCATATTCTCTCCCCCTTCCCCATAGTCAGTAATTGTTGAATCCGCCCTCGACATACGATCTGTAAATTGAAGTGCATGCGAAAACATACCAACTGCCTTCGGAAGCTCAATGCCTCTGCCTTTCTGATAATCAATCATCTGGTAGTAATATGAGAGATAGTAGAGATCAACACTCCCTGCCCATTCGATCATCTGCTCGTTTATGACAGAGGGATCTTGAATATGCCCCTTGGCCTGCGTCTCAGTTGCAGATGTAATAACGCGGAAACTTTTTACGGGAATATCATGATGGGCTTCAAAATATCGCTTGATAGCATCGAGCTGGAATCCTGAATGGCAAGAATCGGCATATAGAATGATTCCAATCTGAGAACACATCGGTTTTCCTTTATAGGAAGTAGTAAACACACGAGCAATTTCTTCCGGTTGAATTTGCCGATCCTTTGCGCTCATAGTCCCGCTCCTCTTGCCATGCATCAAATAATGGAACATGAAATTCTCTTTCCCGGTATCAATCGCCTGCTTGAGGCTCGACTCGAGCGTCGTAAGAATTTGATCCCCTCCTGCTTCTGCAATAGCAGGTCCATCCTCCTTTCTATTCTTACGCCAAGCCTCTTTCCATTTTGCCGAATTCTCCACATTTGCCGCAATGATAGAAGCATCGTATCTGCGCTGATAAATTTCACTCGTAATGTGTGCAAAATCCTCTTCAATCCCCGAAAGCTGCTTAGGAACCATCGCTAGCATGACTGCGGTCTTTCCTTTCGACAAATCGAAGGCTTGAGCATCCAGCCAAATTTCATATTGCTTCTTCAATGGCACATTGCCCCTATCAGGAGCGGCTTGACGCGTGAAATCCTGTTTCAACTTCTTATTTAGGAGTGTCAAAACCGCATCCTTGCTGTCAGCCATCTTCAGTTCGACAGCGTTCAAGGAAAGACGTATTGGAAGCGTATTCTTCTTCTCAAATGAATTCATAAAAACAAATTCCAACGGATCTCTCTTGAGGCCTACGCATAAGAGAGAGATATCGTTCTTTTCAGAAAACAAACGTAGAGCGCCTTCCACATGACTGTTTTGTCGTCTCAATATCTCATCAATCATCTCAAGCCTATTTTTAAAACCCAATTTCCCCTGCAGATGTTCAACTTCCGCAAGGAGACGGGTGGCATCCTGAGAAACGGACGCAAACTGTTTGTCTTTGGCAATGCTTGCGTTGAGAAATTTCACGGGACGCGTAAGGGCAAGCTCCTTTATAAACTCTTGCGCGAATGGTCTATTTGAGAAAAATCGAAGCTGCTCGAGTGCAGCATCAATATTTTCCGAGGCAACCCTGGGAAGGAGGGATTGAATGAAGATGTCATCAACCACAAGTTTATTGTCTCTGATTACATCGAGCGCTCTCCTAGGCTCTTTCTCGGCCATGGATCGAAATTGCACTTTGAAGGAAGGGTGCCCTCCGAAGCATCGAAAATTATCGAAATAATGCTGCGGGTCCGACTTTGCTAATTGCTCAATGAAGTGAGTAGCATACGTTTTCGAGGAAAGAAATTCCGCCTGATCTTCAACCATCTGCAATGCCAGATCTAGACCTTTGTGCTTCTCTACAGTTAGAAGGGCATGTTCGGCTAATGCATCTGCATACGGAAGTTTCAACAGCCTGTCAAAACTGCCTGGTATCTCGTTTGAAGCATTTGGATCATCCATTCTTTTGAGCAACGCCCACTTAAGCAACGGGGCTGGCATAGTTCTTGAGAGACGAATGGCATTCATAAAAAGTTGCTCTTGCTCTAACAACTTATGTGCTTCTTTCTTCCAAATTGATTGATAAATATCATCACTGGAAAGATGATATTTCTCAACCGTTTCCTCAATTGATTGCTCAAGTGCCGCCATTCTCGCCGTTGATTCGTTCGGACTTTCGCCTTCCTTTGGACGTGCGAAATCTCGGAGGCGTTGAAGAACTTGATCCCGAGCTTCCTTCTCCTTGGCGTCCCCAACTGTCGTCTTCTCACATCCATGTGTGTCAGATAAATTCTCGCACGATGGCTGTTTTTCTGTAGGCTGTTCCATATCACTTTGGAAAAAGGATCCTTTGTTCAAGGGACGCAAGATTTGCTGCATCTATACGTGAACAATAATGCCTATAGAGTTCCTCAGCTCTTCTGAGGATACTCATCAATACGTAAGTAGGAGTAGTTTTAGTATTTGTATCCATTACTTATTATTATACCATAAATATCTTTTTTTACAATGATCAGCTCCGTAGTCTGGGTGTTTTCCGAACCGGCTCACGTATTCCAGATGAGCAAGTATGTAACCGTTCCGCATAATTATCAACAATCCTGAGCAAGGAAGTCCCTCATCATCTGCCGTAGAGTAACCTTCCCCTTCGTCGTCTTGAAATACTGTTCGCGTCGCAGAGCATCTTCCTTCGAAAGATGTGCTTCAAAATAGATCAGCTCAACGGGAAGTCGCTTTGCAGTTGATATGTTCTTCCCTTGTTGATGTTCCTGCAATCGTCGCTTGATGTTATTGGTACTTCCAATGTAAAAGTTATGATCTTTTTGACTACGAAGAACGTAGGCGTACCAGAAGTGCATGGATGAAGTATAACCATGAACCATTCGCATACTACAAATACAAACTTGATGGCGCTGCCATGAACCTGAGCGAAGCGAAGAAGAAGGCACAGTACCACTCGTGCCTGCGGGCACTCGGGTACAGGCCATGAACCATTCGCATACTACAAATACAAACTTGATGGCGCTGCCATGAACCTGAGCCCGAAGGGCGAATGGTTCATGGCTCCTCGGGTTGGGATCGAACCAACGACCTTGGCGTTAACAGCGCCCTGCTCTACCGCTGAGCTACCGAGGAATAGAACTACCTGATGATGTGAAGGAATGCGCCCCTGCCTGCCGGTCGAAGTACAGAGACGGAGGCTGGCTCGTACCGGTGCCTGCCCCGCGAAGCCCGCAGGCGTAGTGGGGAGCTACCGAGGAATACACGGAATGTAAAATGTAAAATTGAAAATGTAGAATGAACGCGCGCGAATTGTAGTGAAAAGTCGTCAACTTCGGAAGAGCACTATTGAATACACAAACTACCAAACTACCAAACCATCAAACTACCAAACCTCTCCATGGCATTCTTATGGCTTCCACACACTCAATCCGCTATTCTCCGAAGTGTATGGCTCCCGCCCGCATCACCCCCAGAACCCAGAATTTCCCGCAGTGGTACCAGGACGTCCTCTCGCTCGCGCCGGACCTGTACGACGAATCCCCCGTCACCGGCTGCATCACGTTCGCGCCGTTGTCCACCAAGCTCTGGGGCAATGTCCGCAGAATCTTTGATCGGAAAATCCGGGCACTCGGAGTCGAGAACATCATGCTGCCCATGCTCATCCCGCAGAACTTCTTCGAACGGGAGAAGGAGCACGTGGACGGCTTCGCACCGGAAGTGGCAGTCGTGACGCATGCAGGAGGAGCGAAATTGCCTGAGCCTTATGCTGTTCGCCCGACGTCGGAGACGCTATTCGTCGACTGGTACAGCCGCGGCGGCAGAATCCAGAGCCACCGGGACCTGCCGCTCCTGGCAAACCAATGGTGCTCGGTCATGCGCTGGGAGAAGCGACCGCGCGCATTCCTCCGGACGACGGAGTTCCACTGGCAGGAAGGACACTGTCTATTTGCAACCGAGCAGGATTGCCGGGAGTTCACGCTGAAGATCCTGGATCTCTACGCCGCACTCTCCGAAGACATCCTCGCGATTCCGGTGATCAGAGGCGAGAAGCCCGAGCACGAGCGCTTCCCGGGTGGCATCGCAACGTACGCCATCGAAGGGATGATGCAGGACGGAAAAGCGCTGCAGATGGGCACCAGCCACATGCTGTCCCAGGCATTCCTGAAAGGATCGGAGGGCAAGCCGCTCGTGAGCTTCCTCAATGAAAAGGAAGAGACGACTGTCCCCTTCTACGACTCGTGGGGGCTCTCCACCCGCGTCCTCGGTGCAGTCTTCATGACGCACGGCGATGACGATGGCATCGTCCTGCCACCGAACATCGCGCCGGTGCAATGCGCGGTGTTGCCGCTGTTTGGATCGGATGCGGCAGAGAATGAGAAAGTGAGGGAAGCGGCACGGAAACTTGGCGGAGCGGTGAGCGGTCAGCGGTCAGCGGTCAGCATTCCCGTCCATGGAAGAAAAGATTGGTTCGAAGAAGTATCGGATGAATTGACTGTCAGAATTGATCTCCGTGACTGCCGCCTCGGCGAGAAAACCTTCTACCAGATCCGCAGCGGCACGCCTGTCAGAATCGAGATAGGACCCAAGGATCTGGCGGAGAATTCCTGCGTCATCAAGAGCCGTATTCGGACACGTGAACAAGCCATTAAAGCTCCTCTCGCCAAAGCTCCGGAGATCGTCAGGGAAATGCTGAAAGAAGATCAGGCGACACTCTTCAAGAACGCGAAGAAGATGCAGCAGGAGAAGACGGTGGAACCCGCAAATTACGAAGAGCTCAAGAAGGCAATGGCGGACGGCAAGTGGGGGCTGATCCCATGGGATGGAACCAAGGAAACCGTCGACAAGTTCAAGGCCGACACCTCCGGCGGCACCTACCGCTGCTTCGCGTTTGATGCAAAGGAAGATGCGGAAGGCATGAAGGATCCCATCTCTGGGAAGCCGAGTGCTTTCAAGAAGAGGATTTATGTGGCGAAGGCTTATTGATTCCGCGCCCGGGAACGGGCGCTCCTTTGGTGAAATAATCTTCATCCCCCAGCAC
>CAINWJ010000003.1 GCA_903854455.1 Candidatus Peribacteria bacterium
ATTTTCAATTCTACATTCCGATGCGTCCCACCGTTGCCATTCTCTACGTCGGCGGATCCATCGGGATGGTGCGGAACAGAAAGACCGGGCGCATCGAGCCGGTGCATTCGTTGGTTGAGTTTCATCGGTACATTCCTGACGTTCAGCGGGAAGTAAAGCTGGAGTTCAAATCGATTGCGAACGTCGGATCATCGGAGGTGACGCCGGAGCATTGGGTGGAGATTGCCGAGACCATCGAGAAGCTCCACGATCACGTCGACGGTTTCGTGATCATTCACGGGACGAACACGATGGCGTACACCGCGGCGGCACTGACCTTCGCGCTCAAGAATCTTGCCAAGCCGGTCGTGCTGACCGGTTCCATCATGCCCATCGACGAGCTGGGGAGTGATGGTCCTATGAATCTGACCTACGCCATCCGCACCGCACTGCTCGACATCGCGGAAGTGTGCATCGCACTGGGGCCGAAGGTGCTGCGTGGTTCACGTGCGAAGAAGGCGCAGCAGTCACTCTTCGAAACGTTCGAAAGCCCCAAGTTTCCGCCGCTTGCGACATTCAATCCTTCCGTCGATCTCCATCCCTGGCGCATTGTTCGCCGCAAGCGCACACTCGAGTGCAAGGCAGCTTTCGATCCTCACGTCGCTTCCATCACCCTGCATCCCGGCATGCCGGATGCGCTGTTCGATGCGATTCTCAAATCAAAACCCCATGGCATCGTGCTGCGCGCCTACGGACTTGGCATGCTGCCTGAGCACCTGTTCCCGTGGGTCCGCGCAGTGTCGGAGAAGGGGATTCCGCTGGTTATCACATCACAATTACTCAGAGGGAACATCGATCTCCATCTCTTCAGAAAACAGCTGACGCTGGAGCAGCTTGGCGTGATCTCCGGCAAGGACATGACTTACGAATGCGCCGTCGTGAAGCTGATGTGGGCACTCAAGCAATCATCCAATCTCCGCAGGATTCGTGAGCTGATGGAGACGAATCTGGCGGGGGAGATGGCGGAGTAATTTCTGAATCTTTCGATGGTTACTGTAGACCCTGATAATTTCTCAAAAATGTATGTTGTTCAAGCTCACGATTTCTCTGATGTTCTCGACTAAGTTCTGGAATGGAACTACCTTCTAAAACTCTCCTCGCTTTATCTCTGGTAGAATCCATAATAATGTTACAGGTTTTAATACACCCTAGAAGAGATAGTATTGCTCCAAAGGCAATCATTTTTGGATTAGGTCTTAGTAGTTTGGGATTTTTCATAGTTGACATATCCTAGTGAAAGCTTTTTAATAGTCAAGTAATAATTATCATAAATTCCAAATTTGCTTATAAAATAAATGAAAAGTATGAATAAATATTTTGTACGATAAAGACAATCTTCTCATATTTCCCAAGTTAGTCAGGATGTAACTCGTTCACCTAGCTGATCCGTTCTATACTACGTGTATGCCGGGGTGGCGAAATGGTAGACGCGAGGGACTTAAAATCCCTTATCCCGAAATGGATATGTGGGTTCAATTCCCACCCCCGGCACCACAATTGCAAGAATTTGAATAATATGATATAATATCAAAAACACATGGACATCACTCACGACAACAGTCAGCGGCGTTTAGGTTACATTCTCGCGTTCGGTGCCTTGATTTGGTCAGGTACGTACAACGCGCTTGCCAAGGGGCTCACACCGTATCTATCGCCGGTATCGCTTCTGCTGGTTAGCGAATCACTCACAGCTCTCTTCATCATCCTGACGTTCGGGCTGGTGCCGCTGTACAGGGAATTCAAGAAGATGGATGCACAGTCGATTCGCATCTCCGTTCTACTGGGATTGGTGCAATCGGCGATTGTGCCGCTGCTCTGGTTCACCGGTCTTGCCAAGACATCAGCCATCAATGCCAGCATCCTCGGGAATGCGGATATGGTGTTCATGCTGATCTTCAGCTGGATCATCTTCCGCGAGCAGGTTGGGAAGATGCAGGTCGTCGGTGTGCTTGTCGTAATCCTCGGCATCATCATTATCAATGTCTCTGCGACAGGTGTCTCCACCAGCGTTCACATCGGGGACGGGCTCATCCTCCTCGGAGCATTCTTCTCCGGGATCGGTGCCGTGTTCTTCAAGAAGTACCTGTCCCACGTCATGCCGGAGCTGAGCATCGCCATCCGCAACATCTCCGCCATCATCATCGTGCTGTGTGCCAGTCTCTTCCTGCCCCATTCATTCATCGCGGAAGTGGCGGCATTCCCGATTGAGAAAGTTCTCCTGCTCCTGGCATTCACGTTCTTCTCGCGGTACCTGAACCTGACGTTCTTCTACGAAGGTCTTGATCGTCTTCCTGCGACGACATTCTCGTTCATCGAGCTCGGCGGTCCGCTCACCGGTTTGATCTTCGCATCGCTGATCCTGGGCGAACAGATCCACTCCTACCAGATCCTCGGCGGCATCTTCATCATCTTCGGCATGGCGCTGGAACAGCTCTCATCGCAGGCTATCGATCGCATCCGTCAACGCTCCATTTTCTCCCACTTCCACTTCGGGAAGCATAAGGTCGAGGAGAAGCCGGTGGTGGCGATGCTGGTGGCGAAGAATGTGTAAACCTTCCCTCACCCCCTGGCCCCCTCTCCCTACGGGAGAGGGGGAACATGATTTCGAATCAAGCATCAAAGCAAAGCATCCTTCTCCCATCAGCCTTCGCCAAAGCTACGGTCGACTGGTC
>CAINWJ010000004.1 GCA_903854455.1 Candidatus Peribacteria bacterium
AGCAGAGGGTAGAGAAATAGTCATTATCTGTTCATGGTTCTTTCTATGATTTCTTTAATATGAGCGTGAACTTCGCTCCCTTCGTTCCATTGGAATTCTGTAGTCCGCCGTGACCTTCCGCATGAATAGATCCTCCAAATGCTTCCATTCTCTTGTTTGCATCAGCGAGCCCGAGTCCTTTGCCATCTCCTGACGTTGTGAAGCCGGGCGTAAACAATTGCTCTTCGCTTGCCTCAAATCCCGTGCCGTCGTCCTCCACGGTTATTGTGACGGTTTCCCCATCTTCCGTTGTGCTAATGGATATGTGCTCAGCTTGCCCTCTTTTCTTAGCGTTACTGATGATGTTCATGAGGAGATTGCCGACGGTGCCTTGATGAAAGGAAGCTTCTGCTTCTGGTACGTTGTTGTTTACGGTGAGGCATTTGTCGGCACCCCTACCGCAGCGAAGGAGTAATGACGGCATCGCCTCTTCAAGAAATGTTCCCATCGCCAATCGTTGCGGCTTCAGTGTGTGTCCTGGAACCCAATACTCTGCCGACTCGACGGCGCGCAGAACGTTCCACATCTTCGCCCAGAGTTCCGATCGATGTTTATCGATATCTTGAAGTTGCTCCTGAACCCTTGTTCGCCAGGTGGTCAGATAATTTTTCCCTCCTAGTTTTCCCGGGAGCTGAATATCGCGTCTCAGTTGCGCTGTTTCTTCTGAAGTAGTTTCAGTTGATCGGCAGTATGCCATGATTCTCGTTCGGAGATTTGGGATATCTAAGGCAGTGCAATTACCTCCAAATTGTTGAAGGAACAGGTCTGCAAATGGTGTATCATCATCTTCTCGTACGTCATCGCGGAAGCGGATCAGATCTTTCGATGCATAATCCAGTTTTTTACAGGCAACGGTTAGTTCTTCATTCGGTTCTTCTTTTCCTTCGCAATATTTCTCCATCAATTTCGCGAGGTTTGTCATGAAATTGGATTTTCTCCGTGGATCGTTTACAGGTATTTCCGGTAAATCTTTTTCAAGAACTGTACTGATGGAATAACTGACAGCTGTTTGTAATCTTTCAACGAAATCTATCAAGTAGAACACATAGTTTCCCGCGTCATGTGCAATGAGTTCTTTGAAGAATATATCTTCTTTTGAATTTGTCTCAATCATTGTTAGCAATCCCCCAATATCCTGTTGCACTGTTTCCAGTATTGCTCGGACTCCATCAATATCACTCGGATCTTGAGATTGTAATTCGCGAAGAGCAGCATCAGCCTTTGTTACCTGAGGTGAAAGTTTTTCGTAGATTTCTGCTGCCACTGTCGGTGATGCCTCTGGCATAAGGAATTTATACCAGAAAAAATTGATATGTCAAAATTCTGGTGGTGAATTTCGGAAGATGAACCATTCCCCCGCACGAACCCTCCTCCGCCCTTCGGGGCTTCGGAAGGGCAGGGAATCGTGCGCTGGTTCCATATGTGGATTTTGATTGAGAGATGTCTTTTGTTACCTCTGACTACGAAGACGAGCCAGGCGATTTCCATAAATGCAGACATGCAAACCGTCGGGTTTCAGAAGTGAGGCCTGTTGTTTTTTGACAGACCTGCGAATTCTCAATACTTCTCGTTCTAACAATTCCTGCCCTTCTTCCTTCTCACTTCCGACGTAATGGCAGGCACCACCGATGTCCACGACAACATCAGCGGTTCCTGGTACTACCAATTGCCGCCGCATCGCATCGCCGAACGTGCATTGCAGACGGTGAATGTTTGGATCAGTGAGAAGTCGCACGTTCCTTTTCCGGAGTACTTTTAACTGCTCGCGAATCCGGTGGTTATGTTGTTTCCTGAGAGCTTCCTCAAAAAGTCCCAGTGTCACCGAAACATCAAGCGGATCAATCAGAGTGACGTCCGATTGCTCTGCCGCTCTCACTGTGAATTCATCGAGACCGCCCCCGACCGAAAAAATGGTTAGTTTCTCTTGCTTCACCATTTCGGTGAGTATGGGTGGATATTCATCCAGATTTCTTCCGGTGACCATCATCCCCGGGATATCCTTTCGTTGCCATTTCTGGGGATACGGAATTGTGATGCACACCCCCAGCCCGCTCTGTTTCTGAGGCTTCTTTGATACGGACAAAACATAAGCGGTTTCATCTTCTCGGAAATAATCAGCCCAGTCTACAGAGCGATGCTGAATACCCATAGTAAAATAATACAACATTATCACAAAATATCAAATCCGGTGTTCCGAGTTCGTTGGATTCTTTTCATTTTCAATCCTTCACCACCCCCTCCGTCGCTCTGCGCATCTTCTGCTCCCAGCGCACCTGTTCATAGACCTCACCGCCGGGTTTCAGCTCCTCCTCCGGGATGGGGTGACTGTCTCTGGCTGCTTCTTCTTTGATTCCATCAATCAGCTTCTTCATCTCCTCCTCGGTGAGCTCGATTTTCTTCTTCTCCACGAATTCCTGGAGCCCCATCCGCAGCGTGATCCGGTCGACGGCGATTTTCTTCATTTCATCACCCAGATCCTTGGGTTGTTTGCCGGTCATCTTCAGCCACTGCTCCAGGCTCATCTCCTGCCGCTTCAGACGTTCCTCCAGATCATGCAGCATCTCCCGCGTCTCGGCATCGATCAGCTCCTGCGCAAGGTCGACGGTCGTTGCGGCACGGACGGCGGTATAGAATTCCTCCTCGCGGCGCTTCATCTCATCGTTCTTGCGTTGCTTTGCGAGCATTTCCTTCACCTCGGCACGGAATCCTTCCGGCGTACGCTCGACGCCAAAGCGCGTCTTGATGAACGCCTGCGTCAGTTCGGGCAGGGTCACCGAGTTAATCACCGTTGCAGTCATTTCCACTGACACGGTTTTGCCGCGGAGTCCGTTGATATCGTGGTCTTTGCCGAAGGAGATGGTCACCGTCTTCTTGTCACCTTTCTTCATCCCAGTCGCGGCTTTGGCGATCTCGGGGAGTAGTTCCTCCGATCCGATGATCGTCTTGTAGCGGTCCACGGTCAGTTCTTCCACCGGCTTACCGTCCTTGTCCGTTGCCTTCAGTGACAGGTGAACGCTGTCGCCGTTTGCCGCCGCGCGGTCGACCGCCGCTTCGGTGATGTCGTGCTCCATCATTCTTCGGAGGACTCGGGCGATGTCCTGCTCTGTCACCTCCGTCGCGCGCTTTTTCTCCACTTTGATGCTGTCCGGTTTCTTCAGGATCACTGTCGGCCGCTCGATGAAGAGGATGGTGACGGTCAGTGGATTCGTGGATGTCACGGATGCTGACGGCTGCATGATCGGCTTGGCTCCGCTTTTCTCCAATGCCGACCGCACCATTTGCGGTAGCAGGCGACGGACAGTCTCTTCCAAAATTCGCTCTTCACCTGCCTGTTCCCGGACGATGTTCGCCGGTGCTTTTCCTTCCCTAAATCCCTTGATGCGCACATGCTGACCGATGGCGTTCAGTGCGGCATCTTCCGCTTTCCGGCGTTCGTCTTCTGCGACCTTGACGGTTGCCTGGATGCGGCATTGTTTGAGTTTTTCAATCTGAATGTCCATAGGCAGGAGGGTAGAAAGAGTGCTGAAGAGGAAAGGGGACTGGAGTACTAGGGATTGGAATACTGGGGCTTTGGAACGATTGTCCTTTCCTAATATTCTAATCCCTACTATTCCAATCTCTTTTATTTTCTTCTATTTCTCCCTCTTGTTCCAATACACCAGCAGCGGTGTCGCAACGAAGATCGACGAGTAGGTTCCGAGGACGATACCGATGATCAATGTGAGGACGAACCACTGGATGCTCTGGCTCCCGAGGAAGAAGAGTGACGCTAACATAATGAGGGTGGAGCCGCTGGTGTAGCACGAGCGCTTCCAGACCTGGTTGACCGAGGCATTCGCCACTTCCGCGAACGTCTGGTTTCGTTCCTGCAGGAACAGGTTGTCACGGATGCGGTCGAAGACGATGATCGTGTCATTGACCGAGTAGCCGAGGATCGTCAGAAGGGCGGTGATGAAGAGCGTATCGACCTCGAAGCTGGCATAGCGACTGAAGATCACGAAGATACCCACGGTTACCATGATGTCGTGGACCAGTGTCCCGACCGCGATAATGCCGAATTTCCAGGGACTGTAGCGTCGCGGGATCTTTCGGAAGGAGAAGGCGAGGTAGAGGATGATGCCGAGACACGCGGCGAGGATGGCCTGACCTGCCCGCCACTTGAGTGTCTCACCGACCGTGGGACCGATGGTGGTGTACTGGACTTCATTGACGGGTCCGAGAGCGGTCGTCAGGTCTTTGATGAGCGCGCGGTGCGTCTCATCGCTGATGCCTTTGATCCTCACGAGGAAGTTTCCGTTCTGCATTTTGTTGACCGTCGGATTCAGCTCTTCTCCCTTAAATGTCTTGAAAGCCGCTACGACGTCGCTTGCTACCTTCTCTGTATTACCGAGCTTCAGTTCCATGCGCGTGCCACCGGTGAACTCGATGGAGAGCCGCGGACCGGGCACGAACACGAGCACGATGCTGATCACTGTCAGGATCGCGGAGAGCAGAAAGAAGTACTTGGCTGGTTTGAGGAAATCCATAGTGACGGCAGAGTAGCGGGAGGGAAGGGGATTTGCCAGAGGATGAGAGGATGAGAAGATGAGAGGAAAGAGAGGAGGAGAGGAAGCAGGCTTTATCATGATGAGCTCTTCGGCAAAGCTCAGGCTAAACTTCGTCGAACTTGTCATGGTGAGCGTAGTCGAACCATGACAGGAGTATCACCCTTCGACTGCGCTCAGGGTGACAATGTTTTAATTTCAAGTGGTTTGTTGGTCATTGAGCATTTTTCCATGCCCACCCCACTGCCACACTTCCAGGAGTGGTTCGAATGTTCCATCGGATGATTCCATTGTGGTCTGCCCGAAGCAGCGGATTCGTTAGTAGGTCGTTCAAAATCGGGAATTCTCGTTGCATGAATATTCGTGCTTCGCGGATGTTCATGATGCCGCTGTCGGTTCGTACCATTTGCGCTCGTGCTTTGGCATTCGCAATGTACTGAGAGATCCACGATCGGTCGTTGCTCAGCACGTACGCTTTCTCCCGCTCAGCCATGAACAGAGGAGCGTCAGAAGCCTCTCCGATCGTCCGGATGGACCATCCATCGTCGGTTTTTTCGATGGGAGTAGTTGCCCCCATACTGACATCGATTCGGCGATCACCGCGCATGAGCGGGAGCGATCGGATGACTCCGGGTGTAGCCGATGCCACCATCCCCGCAACCCATTTATTCAGGATGGCGGTTGTCCGCGCATGACCTGCGAAGAGGAAAGGGCGAATGCCGGAACTGATCGTGCCGATACGCAGTTCAACAGGCGCAGACAGCAGATCGGTTCCGATGGCATCGATATCCCTCCGTGCGGTGAGCTTCTGTAGCTTCATCGCGGCTATGCCCCGTAGTCCTTCCGCGAAGGCGGGATCTGTCCTCATGAGGGCTTCATTGAATGCGCCAAGCACCTCATGCGGATTTGTGATGTGCAGATCGAGCACAATTCCTGATGCCGTTCCTGCGGTATCGCGCTCATCCATGAACGCCGATGTCCGACTATTGAGCGGTGACCAGGGCTTCAGCCACAGTGTCCCCGCCGTTTCATGCGCTTCAGTCTTGGTCCATGTGAGCAGGGCATCGGAGAACGGTTGAACGATGGCGTGGAGGATCGGTTGTTCCGGGAGATGGAAGAGAGTGGGCGCATGCTTGAGCTGCATGTACATCAAGGATGTTCCGCTTTCAGTCATTGCAGGCGCATGGAGCCGGAAGAATGATGAGGATGTCAGTGCAGGGGAATCTTTGCTTGGCTTTCGGATACCGTCCTCCACAGTACCTACGATTTGAATCGATGCATCAGGATCATTTGCTGTTGCTCGCGTCTCCATCTTCCAGGGCAGAATGTCTCCTGTTCCTGTTTCATGGATTGCAATCTCGAATCCATGTAATAAGGAGAACTGATTGATGGTCGTAGGGAATGCTATGGCGGATCCCAGGATCTCCGAGATGGGTGCGAGGCTATTCGTGCGCATGAAGAAGATGGTGCTCCTGCCTGCCACTCTCGTCGCGAGCGATGAGGACGTTACCTCCGGTTGCATCAGGAAGAGTCCGATGACAATCGAAAGGATTACCGTCGCCAGTGCTCCTATGCCGGCGATGACCGTTGCCCTGAGGAAGCGGGGAGTGTTGGGAACGTCCATACGCGCATGATACCAGTGCTATTGATGCGAGAGTCGAAAATTGAAATGACATATTTACCTAATAAATCAATCTAATTACCTTGCGTAAAAACTTATGGCGAATACAATGACACGATTTCTTCGCGACAAATCTTCCGGAGAGATCACCGACACCATCCATACCAACACACACCGGTCCGGTTCACATCCATACCAAGACAAACACACACGGCTCCGGAGCCACCCACACAAAACAAGAGAACACACACAGTCGCGATCATTCACATCATCGGAGAGAGTCAGGAAGGAAAAAGCATGAATATCCTGATTTTTAGCCCGTAGAGAGGGTGATAGCCACCCCCCGTGTAACCATCGTGGTTTCCACCCTCTCTGCTCTGCAATGTCGCCGTGGAGATATGAGCGAGTTCTCCATGGTGCATTCACTACTCCCCAGTGTTCCCCCGGAGCCTTTTGGCACCGCGCGGCGAACCGGTACGGGGACTTCGCCCGGTCACGAGGAGAAACAAGCGACCGAAGCAAGGCAGAGGATCTGGGGCTCCTCCCCCACGTGCTCCCTCCGCATGCAGGCTCAGCGAAAGTTTTCTACAATTCATTCGTTGATAGCCGAGGAGGCGGACACAAATACAAAAAGACCAGCAATGGTCTTTTTGTGAAAGAGGGGAAAGAAGAAATTGAAAATTGAAAAAGGAAAATTGAAAATTCTCTGAAATTCTCAAGTCATACCAATTTTCAATCAAATTTCAATTTTCAATTTTTCCCGATTTCTTCTGCGCTCCGCCACTCTTCATCGCCTCCTGCACCGCCAACGCATCAGCATTTCTTGGATCAATCCGTAGCGCCGATTGCAGGTAACGCGCGGCATCATCCGGCAAGCCGGCTGCGATGGCAGCTTTGGCGGCGAGGGCGAGTGCGCGTGGATCATCGGGCCACTGCTTGAGTGCGCGCTTGGCGACCTCCAGCGCATCAACGCCATGGGCACTGCTCTGCACCGCCAGGTTGACGTAACGTGCGGTGTCACTCAGATCTCCATCATCTTGTGCCGCCAGGAGTTTGTATTGTTCCAGTGCCAGGTCTGCATTTCCCAATTCCATGGCGTAATCCGCCAGTAACTCCCGCGCATCCCGGATGGGTGAGAAGCCGTTTCGGATGGCGTACTGCAGGAACGTGACCGCGTTCTGTGGATCACCGAGTGCTGCGTGCGTGCGTGCCAGGAAGTACTGGATTTCGGGTTTCTCAGGATCGATGGCGTACGCCTGCTCGAGCGAAGCCAGTGATTCCTTCAGTCGTTCGCCGACGAATTCGCAGTAGCCCTTCACGATCCATGCATCGCGGTAGCGCGGAGTGCTCGAAATGACGTTGTCGAGCAGAGTCAGTGCCGGTTCGCAGGCATGCACCTGTGCCATCGCGCGTGCGAGCAGTGTCTTCAAGTGAACATCTTGCCCGGCGGGAAACAGAGCGAACTCGCCGTAAGCACCCAGCACGATGGACGCCGATGACCGGACATCCGGATCGCCGCTCTCCGCAGCGCTGCTGAGATTGGTCTTGGCAGCGTCATGATCCCCCAGAATGATGGCCGCGAGTGCCGCACCAAACTGGTTGCGCGGATCATCCTTCTTCTGCTGAAACGTCCGGAGCGCACCGGTCGCATCACCTTTGTCCAATGCCAGTAGTCCTTCCAGGAACGTCACGTCGGCACTATTACCCCGCTCTTCGCGGAGGCTGCCGATCGATTTGGCTGCCGCATCGTACTCACGCCGCTGGAGTTGAATGCCGATGAGCTTGCGGATGGCAGGAGCACCTCCACCGGCGGTGACACTTGCCGCATACTTCTCCTCTGCGCGCTTCCACTCGCCCTTGAGCTCGAAGATCTCGCCCTCACGCAGTGCGGTGAGTGCTTCGGATTGACTGGTGCTTGCATCCGTTGCCGTCTCTTTGGATCGTTTGAGGATTCCTTGGAGGAACGAGGGTGTGCTTTGATTGCCCTGGAACGATGTTTCGATGATCGCGATGGAGCTCTTGATTTGCCAGAGGAGGAAGCCGCCGATGACGATCGAGAGGACGACGGCGAGGATAATCGGAACGATGATGCGGGGAGGGATCTTCATCGGGGGAAGACTAGCACAGAAGAAATGGATAATTGAAAATTGAAGATTGAAAATGTCGTTTAATTTTGCCG
>CAINWJ010000005.1 GCA_903854455.1 Candidatus Peribacteria bacterium
AAATGAGACTCTGGCATGTAGGTAACTAATGAGAGCTTTTTTGAGAACTTTTGGGCTAAGGTAAGAGCAATACTCTTTCCCAATTCTTCATGCCCAAAAAAAGTGCCCCTCCTGCGGTTCTCATTCGCTGAAGAAAAATGGGCGACAATCCGGACGTCAGCGATATCAATGCACGATCTGTAGACACATTTTCGTTCGCCAATACGAGAAGAGGGAAAGTTGGGTAGCCGCCGCCTACAATGACTACACGAAACGACGCCAAACATATTCCGATCTTTCTGAGCGTTACGGCAAAGCACCGAAAACGATTCGGAAGAAGTTTGACGAACACTATCCGGTGACGGGGGAAATTATTCCAAACACCAGTCCGATTAACCTCGTTTTGGATGCAACTTTCTTCAAGCGTGGCGAAGGCTTCATGGTTGCCCGTGCCAATGGTAAAAATCTCTACTGGTTTCCGATTGCAACGGAGAAAGTTGAACACTACGAACGTTGTCTCGATTTCTTGGAGGCAGCCGGATATTCATTTGCATCGTTCACCACCGACGGACGAAGAGGTGTCCGGGCGATGCTCCTAGAGCGGTATCCGAACACCCCCTTCCAACATTGCCAATTCCATCAGTCACAAACCATCACGCAGAAACTGACACAACATCCGAAGCTGGAAGCTGGGAAAGAACTCAGAGCGATTGCGCTGACGCTCGCACAGAGCAATCGGACAACATTTACCTCTGCGCTCGATCAGTGGCACAAGAAATGGAGTGACTTTTTGAAGGAGAAAACATTCAGCGAAGAACGAAAAAGGAAATGGCGGTACATGCATGAGAAACTCCGCAGCGCCTATTTCTCTCTCCGACGAAACTTACCATGGTTGTTCACGTACCTCGATTATCCCAACCTCAACATTCCGAACACGACAAACACGTGCGACGGTTCGTTTGGTCACTGGAAAAGCAAAGTACGACTCCATCGAAGCATCCAACATGACCGGAAGAAAAAGATGATCGATTTTCTCCTCGAAAGTATATGAGAACACATTATTAGCTCTCATTAGTTACCTACAAGCCCAAATGTCTCAAATCAGGAAAACTCCCATCCTCTTAACGGGAGACGGACTAGGTGAGGATACGATCCACTGCGCATCATATGGGAGCCGGATTAAGCACAGGACTTGAAACTGACCCCTTTGGCTCTGAGCACCCGAAAACATGTTGTACAAACGGCACATTGTCCCCCTTTTACCTTCGCAAGTGACTCAGCATCTGCTGCCAGAATATCGGCAATAGACCTTTGTTCGCCTCTACCTTCACGGTATCGACAGCCAAAATTTTCTTCTGCGGGACAAAGTGGAAGCAGGGTAGTCATAGTACGAAAGAAATTGGATCATATCCTGATTATTCTTTTTTATTTGTCAATTTTTCCGGAATCCTGCACTCGGATAATGGCTCAATCATCTCAAAAATGCTGTCATCTTCCTTGAGTTCTTTCGAATACCATAAACAGAAAAGAATACTGATGCTTCTCGTTGCTTGTATACTCTTCCCGCTCCACCTCCTTCCACATCTTCGGATCGATCTCCGGAAAGAATGTATCGCCGGTGAATTTGCCGTGCACCCGAGTTAAATAAATCCTGTCCGCACGGTCCATCGCCTGCTTGTAAATCTCCCCTCCTCCGATGATGAACACCTCGCCAGTAGGATCGTCCTTTACCAATTCAATTGCACGATCAAGTGAATCGACCACATCACAACCGTCGATCGTCAGATCTTTCCTTCGCGAAATCACGATGTTCTGTCGTCCCGGTAATGCTCGACCAATGGACTCGTGCGTCTTCCTGCCCATGATCACCGGATGCCCCTTCGTCAACTCACGGAAGTGCTTCATGTCGTCCGGCAGGTTCCAGAGGAGCTTGTTGCCTGCCCCGATGACGTTGTTCAGGTCGGCAGCGACGATGATAGAGAGAAGCATGAGGGAAGAATATTAGGGATTAGAATATTGGAATACTAGGAATTGGATGGACTGCCTTCATCAGAACGACGACGACTGGCAGCTATCAAGCCGGAAAGAAGACGACCTGTCTGATCGGCTAGTTGAAATGCATGACGAACATCGTTCTCCGAAAGTAACTTAACGCGAATTGTAATATGGAAAAACGCAGTAACTTCAGTACATTCTCCACGCGCAATGACATAATGCCGAGCTTTATCAGCATACGAATAACGACCAAAACCTTCAGCGATATTAGCAACGATACTTGCCGCTGCTCGCTTCAGCTGTGAAGCAATGCCGTACAACTCTTCTTTCGGAAGTTTCTGAGTCAACCGATAAACCTCTTCTACCAGATCCATCGCACTCTTTGCCGCCTCTAAATCCAGAAATGTTTTCATGTCAGTAGTATGCCCTAATATTCCAATCCCCAGTATTCCAATCCCTACACGGCTATCGGCGCCTTGATCCCCGGATGCGGATCGTAGCCCTCGATCACGATGTCTTCGTAGACGTACTCGAAGATCGAAGTTCGCGGATTCAGCTTCAATGTCGGCAGCTTCTTCGGCTCGCGCGACAGCTGAAGATCGGTCTGCTCCAGATGATTGATGTACAGATGCGCATCGCCAAGCGTGTGGACGAAATCGCCGACCTGAAGTCCGCAAACCTGTGCAATCATATGGGTAAATAAAGCATAGGAAGCGATGTTGAACGGCACACCGAGAAAGATGTCCGCGCTACGCTGATATAACTGACAACTTAACTTCTGATCCGCTACGTAGAACTGGAACAGGCAATGGCACGGCGGCAGCGCCATCTTCGGAATATCCGCGACGTTCCACGCAGACACAATCAGCCGCCGCGAGTTCGGGTTCGTCTTGATCTGATCAATCAACGAAGTGATCTGATCGTGGATCGTGCCGTCCGCACCCTGCCACTTACGCCACTGGTGCCCGTACACCGGACCCAGATTGCCATCCTTGTCCGCCCACTCGTCCCAGATGGTCACCTGGTGATCGTGCAAATACTTGATGTTCGTGTCGCCCTGCAGGAACCAGAGCAGCTCATGGAAGATCGAGCGGGTGTGCAGCTTCTTCGTCGTCAGCAGCGGGAATCCATCATTTAAATTGAACCGCATCTGGTAGCCGAAAACGGACATCGTTCCGGTGCCGGTGCGATCGTCTTTCCTGGTGCCGTGGTCACGGACGTGGCGGAGTAATTCAAGGTATTGGAGCATGAACGCATGGTACAACAATTGACTACCATCTATGAATTCTTTTCAATAGAACCACTATGTCTCTCTCAAGCCTCCAGCGATACGTCGTTTACATATTTACAGCATGTATGAGCGCGCTCGTCGTTACAGGTCTGCTCTCAATATGGGACATCATCGGCGAGAAGTATTACGAAAAATCCATGTGGTCCATTCTCATTGTGTCGATCGGCATGTTAACCGTGATGATCGCCGCAAAGATTGCGGAGATCCGCGAACTGACACGCTCGAAGTAGATTCACTCGTTCTCCCAAGAATCCGAATCGAAGCTGCTTGCATCCTAGACGCCGCGCAAAGCATTGCGCTCCCTTTCATTATTTTTTTGAAAAGGAGCGGGATGCTTCCCACGTCCAAATGGAAGATTCAATCATCATCTATCGACACATCGTTCCGGCCTCTTCCCCGCAACCGCTTTCATCGCCTTGTAGGTCACATCGTAGGCATTGTTCGCATTCCACACCATGAAACCACACGAACCGGCGTCGTACACCGCCTGCATCTGATCCTGCATGTTCTTGGTGGTTACTCCATAACCCTGGATCCACGGGCGGAGCTTCGTCGCATGCTCCGGACCAAGAAGATCTGCATACCCCTGGAGCGTGCGGAACACGAGGTAGTACATGCGGCTGACAGGATCTTTGCCGGGACGGTAGTACGCAGTCGGCGAGAACGTCGCGGGATAGGCCATGGGCGAAATGACATCGACTAGAGGAGCGAATCGAACGACGTCCTGCCCCAATGTCTCCACATTCTGATCGTAGCTCCAGCCCAGAATGGCATACGTGGAGATACCGAGCCGAGTCTTCGGACCGCAACGATTGATGGTGTTGCGTGCGGCACGGATGAAGATCTCAACCCGATCAGCTTTCTCCTCACCGGAGTACACGCTGAGCGCGCCGACATTGACCGTGGAGAAGCGGATGTAATCCAAGTTGATCTCATCGATGCCGGACTGTGCCAGCTCGCAGATCACCTCCATGTTGTATTTGATCGCCGTCGGATCAGCGGGATCGATCCAGTTGGGGGTCAGGACACGCTTCGTATCCGGATGGCGAACCGTCGTCTCCGGCGATGCACGCGTAAGACCGCCGTCTTTGATGGCAACGAACCGGCCGATGGTATAGAGCCCACGACTGTGAGCCTTGCTGAGCACAGCAGGCAAATCGACGATAGGAACGATCAGATCGCGTTCACCCGCCATGGGTGCACTGGAGTGGTACAGAACCGCACCGCCCTTCACATCGAACACGAGTGCCGAGCCACTCGCAGCAATAACTGCGTCCATGGTCTGCTCCAGAAAATCACTCCGTCGGACACTGTTCGCAGAAAGGTAGACACCGGCAACATTGTCCACGCGACGGAGAGCGGGAACGGCAGCATCGGATGAAGTAAATGGAATGGGAATGTCGGCACTCAGGATGGAAGCACTCGGAGGAGCGGCACGATGCAAAGGCTGCACCCGCGGTGTGAGGATGTCAGCTGTAGTTCGGACTGGAGGGATGGAATCGCGATCAGGTATGACAGGCGAACTCGTCGACGAAAATCCCAGGAGTGCGACAATCACTACGGAAGCGGCGGCACTAGAAAAAGCAAACCACCGACGCTTCCCGGAATGACGGCGTCGCGTTCCCGCCTGCCGAGGCTTCCTGATGCAACGCTCCAACTGCTGGAGCGGAGGCGTATCCCACAACACATCCTCAGGAAGGATCATGAGAATCCGAGCACGCACGAATGTACGCACGCCGATGATCTCCGGAGAATTCATGGATGTTGGATATGTGTTTGGGTCTTATTGTAGCAGAAATTCACAGATTTTTCTACCTACTACTTACGAATCAAAAGCAAAATATGTGGATTTACTTTAAGTGACAGAGTCGGCGGGATGGCGCGCCAGGGGGGTGAAGGGGAAGGCACTGTTGCGCCGTCGCGGCGCGTCGACGAGATGGCTCCGAATCCTTGGAGGAGCCAGCGAGGAGA
>CAINWJ010000006.1 GCA_903854455.1 Candidatus Peribacteria bacterium
AGCTTTTCAGGTCACTGCACTGCTTCTTGAAGGCTTGCTCTTCGATCATGTTCCTTATCTTCCAGGATTTTTTCTCATATCATTAGGAATAATCATCGCAGGCACATCGCCACTTATTTTCAAAAAAGTTCGTCATATTTTTATAGATAATCTTAAAAGAATATATTCCTCAATTTATATATTATTCGGTATTGAGATTCTCAACTTATGCGCATTAGCCACTTCTCAAAAAGCTATTAGTCTCGGCAACCCGTCATTAGTAGCAGCAGTGGAAACAAGTGTGCCAGCATATACTTTTGTATTCTCAATTTTGTTATTGAGAATTGCCCCCAGATTTGGCGATCCTGAAGCACTACAAAAATTTAGTTGGAAGATGCTACTCGTCTCAATAATGATATTAGGTGTTTGGCTCATTAGCCGCTAAGGCATTCCAAATTGTTCAAGAATTTGGTATAATACTGTGATGTCCAAAAATCAGCAAAATAGAAGGCTGAAATCTTTGACTCTTTTTAATGTAAAGATATTTTTCGTTGCACTTAGTTTTGTATGCCTTGCTGCAACAATAACATACATTTTGTACTATCACACAACAAAAATTCTGACAGAAAGATTACAAGAAAAAATGATTTCAATTGTCTCCACTGCAGCTACGCAATTTGATGCCAATGATATCCAATCGATAAAAGACGCCTCAGATATTAAAACACCTCAATTTAGGAAAGTTGTTTCACAACTTCAAAAAATTAGAGACGCAAATGTAAATATCAAATATGTATACCTAATGCGTAGAACAAAAGATCCCTTCGTACTCGAATTTGTTGCTGATGCAATGTCGCTCGCCAATACAAAAGAACTTGATGAAAATAAAAATGGAATCATTGATGAGGATGAAATGCCTCCAATGCCTGGAGACCCCTATGACATTCAAGATTATCCTGCCTTAAGAGATCAAGCTTTTTACGGTCCTGCAGTAGATCCTAAGCTTCAGCCTGATAAGTGGGGAATGATGATGGCTGCCTATGCACCAATTTACGACAATAAAGATAATGTAATCGCAATAGTTGGATCTGATGTTCTAGTTAATGATTTCAACACCTTGACGCAGGCAATGCTTTTGCCATTCCTCTTGTTTATCTTTTTCCTTATTTTCCTTCTTCTCTTACTAACCATTCTCTTAATTAGAGTCTATTCAGAAAAAGTTGAAGGTATCCAAGAACTCGACCACCAAAAAGACGAACTCCTCGGCATCGTCAGTCATCAGCTGGCGAAGCCGATCACCGCAATAAAATGGACACTGGAGTCACTGGCGGACGGGGATGCAGGGGAACTGACCAAAGACCAGCGTGACTCCATGGAAACCATGCAGAGCATGGCGGTGGATCTGTCTGACCTGGTGGGCATGATTTTGGATGTATCACGCGTGCAGCTCGGCAAGATCAAGCTGGATCCACAGCCGCTGGAGCTGAATACGTTCTTCACGGAAGTCGTCAGTGTGATTCGGCCTGCGGCAAATCAGAAGAACATGACGCTGAAGATCGAAGTTCCGGAGAACCTGCCGACGGTGCTGCTGGATAAGCGCTACACACGTATGACCATCGAGAACCTGCTGACCAACGCGGTGAAGTACACGCCGGAGCACGGGACAGTCACCATGACCGTATCCATCGAACAAGGGACGCTCCGCTGCCGCGTCAGCGACACCGGCTGCGGTATCCCCAGGGCAGAGCAGGGCAGGATCTTCGAGAAGATGTACCGTGCTACAAACGCCAGGAATGCCGCCGAAGGCAATGGATTCGGATTGTACGTCGCCAAGGGTGCCGTGGAGGCACAGGGCGGCAAGATCAGCTTCGTGAGTACGGAAGGCAAGGGCACGACGTTCTCGGTGGCACTGCCGGTACGGGAAGCGACATCGACTCTTTCGTAATCGATCATCGCCCGGCAAGCACAGAGATCAGAAATCGGGATTCATTCAGCATATTGTCTTCCGCCCTCTCCCTTCCCTCTCCCTTCGCTGCTGCAAAGGGAGAGGAATCGCTTGTTCAGTGTTCCTGCTTCCCTGACCCTGACCCAGACACCTGACCCCGCCGCTCTTTGCATCCCCTCATCCCTCACCGTACACTGAGCTTCGTTCCCTCACCCACATCCTATGAGAAAATTGCTGATCGTCGCCATCGTCGTCGCTCTCGCATTCTTGGCGTACGCGAACTACACCAAGCGTGTACAGCTTGAGAATGATGTGAAGCAGCTCTCGGTGAAGAATGAACAGCTCCAGACCGGCAACAATCCGCAGAACGTTGCCAAGGCGAAGGAAATCATCGAGAAAGTCCGGAAGCACATGGAGATCCCGATGGACCCGGAGCCGACCGTTGCGACGATCGTTGATGTGAATGCACTGAAGAGCAAAAATGATTTCTACAAGTCTGCCAAGAACGGTGATTATCTGATCGTTACCACGACCCGCGCGATCCTCTACGATCCGGACAAAGATATGATCATCGACGTGGTGCCGGTGCAGCTGCAGCCTGAGGCTCCGGTGCAGAAGTAGCAACGAACGGATAACTTCTTTCCACTTTTTTTTAGAAAAAAAGTGGAGCAAAAAAATCGTCGCTGGTTGGATCGTGCCTACGCATCTCGACTCGCGGAAGCTGAAAGCGCAAACTCCTCGTCCGCCACGGCGGGCTACGGAGGTTACGGATCGCCGTGGCGGACTTCGTCAAACAGTGCGCTTTCGTACCGCTTCCGCTCATCGGATGCGTGACGGCACGATCCAAAGGCGACAGACTTTGCTGCAAAGCCAAACAACAACATTATCCAAATTGGAAAAATATTCCGCGAAGTTACATTCCGCACACCTTGCAAGGAGTGCTACACTTTACATTGTCCTGTTCCCCGACCTTCCATGCGCCGTACACTCATTCTCTCAAGCCTCATCCTCCTCCCACTGATGCTCTCCGCCTGTGGTACCGAAGTGATCACCCTGTCGTCATTCGATGGCTCCAAGAAGGTCAATGTGGAAGTGGAGGTCGCTGCGACACCCGCCGGACGCGCACGCGGTCTCATGGAGCGCACAACGCTGGAGGATGGCAAAGGCATGCTCTTCGTCTTCCGCGATCCGGAGATCCAGACCTTCTGGATGAAGAACACACTAATCCCTCTGGAGATCCTGTTCTTCGATGCCACAGGTTCCTTCGTCAATGTCATCCGCATGCAACCCTGCTCCAATGATCCATGTCCGCAGTACAAATCCGCTGCGCTGGCTCAGTACGCGCTCGAGGTGAACCCCGGCTTCTGGGAGAAGAACAACATCGGCATCGGCTGGAAACTGGATACGGCGGCGATCGCCAGGTTCTCGAGGCCACAGTAGTAATCGAGAGCTTTGTCTTAGTCCACCGCAGCCAGGAATGGCTGCTCCCTTTCTAGAAAAATAGGAGCACCCGCTTTCTATCAATAAAACAGGAGCACCCGTTCCGGGTGCGGAAACGAGAGCACTGTCACCATCTACACCTTGTACTCCCCCAGATTCTTCTCGATCCTCCCCGCCACATTCGGATCCGGAGGAAGTATGAAAGCTGAACCAGTGATTTTCTCGTACAAATCAATGTACTTCTTGGCGAGCATCAGGCGAACCTCATCAGTGATACTTGGCTGAGGCTTGCCGTAATCGAAACCCTGCTCACGGAGCCACAGACGGAAGAATTCCTTGTCCAAGCTCTCCGGCTCCTGACCGCTTGCCATGCGTGATTCGTAACTGGATGCCACCCAGTAGCGGGAGGAATCCGGCGTGTGCACCTCGTCACCGATGGTGATCTGCCCATTCTCATCCACACCCATCTCGTACTTCGTATCAACGAGGATCAATCCGCGCTTCGCCGCCACCTCCTGACCGCGCTTGAAGAGCGCCAAGGCACGATCGGTGATCGCGGCCCACTGCTCCTTCGTCGTGAGCTTACGAGCGATGATGCCAGCTGCATCGATCAATTCGTCATGCTCACCCTTCGTCGTCGGCGTGATGATGGTTTCCTTGAACTTCTGATTCTTGATCATGCCGTCCGGGAGCTTGTTGCCGCAGAAATCGCGCACACCTTTGGAGTAGTTGACCCACGCCGACGTGCCGGTGGAACCGGTGAGGTACGCACGCACGACGATTTCGATCGGAAAGATCTTGAGCTCCTTCACCACCATCGCATTCTCATCCGGAACCGAGAGAACGTGGGTCGGCATCACCGTCTTGGCGATATCGAACCACCAGGCGCTGATTTGATTCAAGACCTGTCCCTTGAGCGGAATGGAGCACCAGTTCAAGTCGAACGCGGACTGCCGGTCCGTCGCAATCAGAATCGCCCGCTTCTTCGCAGGCTGTGCATACACATCACGCACCTTGCCAGTGTACTTCTTCCCGAGCCCTGAAAAATCAGTCTGCTCAAGTGTTGTCGCGAGGAACGGACGGATGGCGTCTGTGGTGATCATAGGGCTGCATCATAGCACTGGCACACCAGAAGGGGCAGTCGCAGAAGGAGCATCGAAGAAAATAACCAATCACCAATTCCCAATGACCAAATAATGACCAATGATCAATATCCCTCAAACTCGTACTTAGGAGATTGGGTATTGTGACATTGGGAATTTTTTGGACATTGGTCATTGAGCATTGGTCATTCATCAGTTATCCGTCGCCGTGAACTGAACCGTCACTTTGTACGTTCCGCTAGGCTGGAAAACGCCAGTCGGGATGTAGACCTTGTACTTGATGACTTCGGTATCTCCAGTCGGCGATGTTTCCGTATTGCGCTTGGCGATGTTGACGATGCTGCCGGTTGCGACGTTTAAGAATCCTTCATGTGCTCCATCTGCTCCCCAGGTGATATCTCCTCCACCAGTCGTCGTGCTAGTTCCCATCAGACGTGCAGCCCAGCGGGAGCCGGAACCGGTCTTGATGGTATCGCCGTCAAAATCACCAGGGACATTGATATGATTATTTCGATCGAAGGCGAGAATGGCATCGGGGTAACCTCCGGTGACGTTATTGTTTAGCATGTGACCAGTACCGAAGCATGGAGATGTACTGGAGCAACCGAGCGCCGGAGCACCAGATCCTGTCACCACTCTCCAGCCGAGCGTGTAGCCGAATGCATTGCTGGTGATCGGTGTGCAGTAGCCGAGAACAGTGGTTCCAGAACCGCTCGTTCCGCTACCCGGAGCAGGCGGTAACGTCACATCCTGCGTGCAGCTTAAAGCGATGGAACTCGTCACCTGGAGTGTCACCGTCGTAGTATCCGTCGCTGCGAAAGAACGAAGAGGTTCAGCGACGAACACCATCAAAAAATAGAGAGAAATGATCGCAGCCAGCCCTACTGTGAGTACACGGGTACGACGGGAGGAGGTAAGGACGAGTTCCATGCGAATGGGAAGTGTGTGAATGTAATCGACACACTATACACCATTCGACGGTTTTTCTCAATGGTTCAGTTATCGGTCGCGGTGAACTGAACCGTCACTTTGTAGGTGCCACTCGGCTGGAAAGCGCCGGTCGGGATGTAGACCTTGTACTTGATGACTTCGGTATCTCCGGTCGGCGCTGTTTCCGTATTGCGCTTGGCGATGTTGACGATGGCACCGGTGGCAACATTCAGGAATCCTTCATGTGCTCCATCAGCTCCCCAAGTGACATCGCCTCCACCAGTCGTCGTACTGGTTCCCATCAGACGTGCAGCCCAGCGGGAGCCGGAACCGGTCTTGATGGTATCGCCGTCAAAGTCACCCGGTTGGTTGACATGACTGCCCTTGCGGTCGAAAGCAAGAATGGCATCAGGATAACCTGCGGAAACGTTGTTGCTGAGCATATGACCAGTTCCGAAACACGGTGCAGTATTGGAACACCCGATTGCCGGAGCACCGGAACCTGTCACCACTCTCCAGCCCAGCGTGTAGCCGAGTGCATTACTGGTAATGGGCGTGCAGTAACCCAGAACC
>CAINWJ010000007.1 GCA_903854455.1 Candidatus Peribacteria bacterium
GGGCTGGAAGATATCAGATGAATTGTATGCGATATGACGAAGATCCATTCCCGGCTTCGTGCCGTCCAATTTCATAGAAGGCACGATTTGTAGACTCTTCTCAAATACGATGCCACTTCGATAAAACAAACGCAGACGCGGAGGATTGATGCTCCATGAAAATTCTTTCTCTACCGTGTTGATGCGGATTGTATGTCCACGTTCATAGAAACGTACGACCCACGAAATCCTTCTATTGATACTGCCTGCATTCACGAGCTGATGAAAAGGAGCATGCGATGACCATCGTAAAATAAGCTTTCCATTGTTCTCCTCAATCGTGACGATGTTGCCAGAAGAAAAATACTCCACGATATCAGCCTTGATAGTGTCAACAGGTACTGGAGCAGGGGTAACTGGTTTGATAGAAAAAAGATGAGCCTCGAGGAAAAACCAGAGGAAGAAAGCTAAGAAGCAATATCCAGCAAACCCTGGAATGAAAATCAGCACATGCCGATCAACCAGAGCTGTGATGGAGGGTAGGAATAGAACCGCCAAGACAGGTATAGCCACATATAATGAGAAAATTCCTATTGCGGCGAACATTCTGGTAACCATGAGACTATAGTAGCAAAACAAAGACTAAAAAGAGTCACAACATGGAGGGTAAGTTGCCAGGATGTCATGTAAGACTGACGGATTAGATCATTCAACCGAAATCGAGCGACGTCGGATTGAAAATCGTGAGGAAACAGATACCGTACTGCTTGTATGTCTGAAGGATTGCGAAAAATCGTGCCACTGCGATACATACTGCTACCTCCCGGTCTACTGATAGGATGGGTACTGGGGAGCATCATCGTCCTCCAGGTTCTCGCTTCCACGGGTACCCTGGTTGCATCTTCGTCGTTGGAAGTGGGTCTGAAACTATACTTCATCGGACTCGTGATACTCCTTGGAATCGCCATCGGACCGCTGGTGCCATACGTGGTACTCACCGGATTAACCATGCTCTGGTCTTCGATGGGAATCAAACATCCTTTGACAATTTTCATCATGCATCATCAGCGGCAAATATTTTTCTGGTCTGTCTCAATATATTGGGCAATGGCTTTCCTGGGCATCTGCATCAGCATTCCGGGCATGATGTTCATCCATTTCTTGGAATAATCTAGCTGAACCAACATTTTTTGATTGCCTCATGGTCGTATCCACATCGAAGAAATCTGGCGAACGTCTCCCGTGGTACATCCATGTGAGAGCACTGCTTGTCCTCTTCGTCATCCCTCTCATTTTTGCGCATCTACTCCTGCGTCTCCTCGTACAGTGGCAGAGATACGTCTACGGTTCCGGGGAGGATATCATCGTATTCATCCCGATGCAGACGGGTATCCTGACAATCTTCGTCTGGCTCTTCCTCCTCATTGGACTCGGTGTGCTGTACACCGTCAGGAAACGCCTGAAATCAGATGTACCTCTCTTCATGTGGCGTACGGATACATTTGCCGTCACATTCGTTCTTCTATCCGTACTGATACTGTGGAATTTTTTCCGATCAGACTGGGTTGCATTTCGGTCGCAGGACATCCTCGCCGGGCGCGATCCGTCACACTTCGGAATCGGTGCCATCACTCAGCTCCACTGGGGTGACGCCATCGACTTCTGGATTGCAGATGAACGTCCATCCGGTGGGATGAACCCGGATGCTCGCTTGCTGGAGAGACGACTCAATTTCTATCCGCATTTTGAACTGACAATGAACGATGGAAGGATGCTCGCCCTGACATCCACTCCACTGTATTTCGAAGTCCCCGGAACATCGTTGCCGATGGGCTTGCCCCGCGTCATTCAACTGGCACGCGAGAAGAACATCCCATTCTGCATTGCGCCCTCGACGAAACATTGGACGACGGGTTTCGTCACATCACTCCCCTTGGACCTGGCGGAGACTCTGCGCGCAACGCTCTCCGAGCTCCCCTTCACTTCCGATTGCAGTAATCATGAACGTGCGAACGATCTCCAGCTGGCACGACCGTGGCCGATAGTAGTCAAAGCGCTATTCGTCATATTCATAGGATCGCTCTTTCTGTTCCTGATTCCGAAGAGATGGCAAAAGCGCTGGCGGTTACGATCTCTTGTGCTGTTCCAATGGGTAACCCTTGTGTGCTTTCTACTCCTCCTTGCAGAACTTGTTTCTTCGTACTAAACGCGCATCTTCCCCCTACTCTTGGCGGCACCTTTTACGTGGTAATACGAATGTTTCCACTTATTATTTTTTCGTTTTCCTCTTGAAGCGCTTCAACAAAACGATTGCTCAAAATTGCGCATGCAAACTGGAAAGTCAAAGAACACCGAACTATAAATGCCGGAAAAAACCATTACTTGGACGTACTTTTGAGCCCTCGCCGAATTAGGAATGAAACTGCTTCTACGCAAAGAACAACCGCTGTTATAAGGAGAAAGTGCACAATGATGACAATAACGACAGAATTACTGTAGGCAACTTTCATCAGTGAAACAAAGCCGCTCGCATCAGTTTCCATCATCTGGAGTTTGTTTTGCGTATCTGACCAAACAAGCCAGCCAATGGGGATACTTAGAAGGAAGACGGCTGCGATGCGGGATAATAAGGGCTTCTTCATATGAGTACTTTATCTGAAGTTTGAATGATGACAATAAAATTTTCATGGTGATGCGCGTCTTCATACTCATCTGTCGCTGAAGCCACGTAAAACGCCTGCGGCGTCACGTGGCACGTAAAATCGCTTTTGCTGCATTGATGATATTGATCTGGTGGCGGCGCCACGTTATCGCGCAGCGATTTTACGTGGTGCCACGGGTCGGGATTGAACCGACGACCCCGGGCTTATGAGTCCCGTGCTCTACCAACTGAGCTACCGTGGCATGGTTTGGATGATGCTAAGAAAGATCAAGATCGCAGACTTTTCTATTACGCCTCGCGGAGCTCGGCTAGGCAACTGAGCTACCGTGGCATAGATGATGAAACGATGATAGAAAGAGCTTTGATACCAACTGCCTGCCCTCCATAGCTCCGCAGAGCGAAGGAGGGAGCTACCGTGGCATGGTCTGGACGATAAGAAATGAACAGCATGTAGATTATGCACGAAACCATCTATCCATTGAAGAGATCATTGGAAGACTGTATCTCCATCTTCCTTGGGCGCTTCATGAGCAGAAACATCCCCGCCGCCATGGGAACGAGACTCAGAAGCTGAACCGTCGTGGCGGATTGTCGCAGGAAGATATAGGCGAAGAACAAGGTGAAGAGGGGCTGGATACTCAGAACGGAAAGTGATTTGGTCACAGGCATACGATGGAGGGCTTCCATCCAGAACATCTTGGAGAGACCCATGTTGAGGAGTCCGCTCACGAGCAGCAGCATGATCCCCGTCAGATCAATGCTGAGCGGAGCAGAAGATTCAAAGATGCGCGAGAGAATGAAGAGCAGCGGTGCGGCAACAGCTGCCCGCCAGAAAAGAATGTATGTTGAACTGACATGTCGACGCCGAACGCGCTGTGCAGCGGCATTGGCGAGTGGTGGGAACATCGCGGCGAAGAGAACGATGAGATCCCCCGAGTACCATCCGGACGAATGAGGCAATAAAATGAGCGATGCACCGGCAACCATGCACATGCCGCCGACCAAGTGTCGGGGAACGAACGGCTCATGTTTGGTGAGAACATTGAGGAACAGGAATGTGAAGAACACTTCCATGAACGACACGATGCTCGCATTGCCAGGAGTGGTGTAACGGAGACCGAGGAATGACAGCGCGTAGTAGACAAAGCCGATGACGAGCGCAACGACGGCAATGTCCCTGACATCTGCTCTAGACAGCGTCGGACCCCAACCGTGTGTCACTGTGAGAATCCCAGCAAAGAGCAGCGCAGACAGACCGGTGACGATGGAGGCAGTGAGAATCGGCGGAAGTGTCCGAAACGTCAGGACAGTGATCACCGGGAAGAGACCACCGAGTAATGCGGAGGAGATTGAAAATATTTCGCCGCCTGCATGTTTGGCTGATGATTTCACTCAGGCATGGTAGCAGAACGTAGAGACGACCCCGCTGGGGCGTCTCATCCGACAATAACAACATCGTGAGCCGCAAAATTTTGCGGCTCAACATCATCAGATTTTCGTGAGTCCATGCTGCATTGCATACCCCCTCGCCTTCCCAACATCCGATCCTCCTGTATACGGCGGCTTGGTTCTGATCTGTGCTGCGACAGTCACGCCGCCATCAGTAGTGGTAATCACAATTTGATTCGTGCCGTCGGAGTAGGTTTCGATGGTTGTCATGGGATCAGTATACCTCTTCTGTCCCGCGGGTAGACACCCGCTCCCCAATCTATTCCAAGGAACCTCTGAGGACAAAATATACTTGTCGTCCTGAGCGGAGTCGAAGGACTCATCATGACAATTTTCCAAAGATTCCCTAAATACGGATCAATTCACGATCCGGTGAGATATACTGCCTCCCGATGATACCTATTCTCGTTTGTATCCACGGCTGGGGCGGCTCCAAAGAATCCTTCAACCTGTTGCGCGAAGCATTGAAGGATACCGATGTTCAAATCCTGGCACCGGATCTTCCGGGCTTCGGGCAGGAACCGGATCCTGTGCGTCCGTGGACCAATGATGATTATGCGGATTGGGTGGAACGGTGGATGCAGGGTCAGGGTCTGGGACAGGGTCAGGAGTTTCAATTATTGGGACATTCTCACGGGGGAAGAATCGCGATCAAAATCGCTTGGCGCCAATCGACTAATAAACTAGCAAACCACCAAACTAGTAAACCAGTAAACCATCTCTATCTCTGTGCAGCTGCTGGAATTCCTCATCCGCCAACAATCAAAGAAACGTTTGGTCTGATTGGCGCAAAGATCGGAGGTGCAGTGCTTGCGATTCCCGGACTGCGATGGATCCAACCAATTGCGCGGAAAATCCTCTACAAGCTCCTCGGTGTTCATGATTACGAACGTGCGTCACCGATCATGAAGGAAACTCTCAAGCTTGTGACGGATGATGATCTGACTCCCCTGCTCCGGTCGATCGACATTCCGACCGACATCTTCTGGGGTACCGCCGATACGATGACGCCGTACTCGGATGCACTCGTGATGAAACAGGAAATCCCGGGCAGTACGCTGCATACATTCGATGGCGAACGTCACCGGATCCACAAAGACAAAGCGAAGGAGATCGCGGCAGTGATTCGAGGTAGAATACAGTCATGATGACTGTCATCGCCGCCGGGCTTGGGCTCACTGCAGCGTTCTCGCCGCTGCTGACGCTCATGAGACTGTGGCAAATCAAAGAGTGGAGGTGGGACAGACTCATCGAGCACCTGAAGCGTGAAGGTGTGCTGATGCAACTCTTCGGAGGCACGCGCTCACTCATCCTCTTCTTCTGGGGAAGCGTAACTTTCGTCACCTTTCTGATCGGCGATGCCGGAATGATGGCATCACCACTCGGATTTGCTCTTCTCGTGCTTCTGGCGCTCACAACAATCATGCAAATCGGACTCAGGAAGCAGCAAACACCGAAATGGACGCTCAAGGCGATCGTGCTGACAAGTTGTTCGCTGATCTTAACGGTTATCTTCACGGCACTGCTCTTCTCACTCCAATGGCATGGAGGACCGCTGCTCGGCTCATTGGTTCCCGCTGCCAGTCCGCTCATCGCCGCCTGCGCCTGGTTCGTCATGCGACCGCTCGACTACGTACTCAAGAAACGCGTGATGGACCGGGCAAAGCGTGCACGCGCTGATCATCCCAACCTGATCGTGATCGGCATCACGGGCAGTGTGGGTAAAACCACAACCAAGGAATTGCTGGCGCACATCCTGCGACCACTCGGCGCCATCGCGACTCCCGAACACGTGAATACCGAGATGGGAGTTGCCGTGTGGCTTGCGAATATCCTGAGAAGGGAGCCACGCGATTCCAAGCGGATCATCATCGTAGAGATGGGCGCGTACCGCAAAGGAGAGATCGCGCTGCTCTGTGCCATCGCACAGCCGACCATCGGCATCATCACGTACATCGGTCACCAGCACATCTCGCTCTTCGGCAGCCGTGACGCCATCCGTGAGTCCAAGGGTGAATTGTTCGAAGCTCTGCCCTCTACAGGTCACGCCTTTGCGAACAAGGACAATGACGCCTGCGATGCACTGGTGAAGCTCTGCCGCTGTCCGGTCACCACGGTCGGTACCGATGGCAGTGCCACGATCTCAGCAACAGACGTCGAGGAAACCGGGAAAGGCATCCGCTTCCAGTCGATGGAAACGATCTTCAATATTCCCATTGCCGGAACGCATATCGTGGCAGGCGCGCTCCTGGCAATCGCGGTGGCAAAACACTTGGGACGCACTCCGTCGCAGATCGCCGAAGCACTCAAGAACTTCCGACCACTCCCTGGCACATTTGAGATCCGGGAAGAGCGGGGCATCACGATCCTCAACGATACGTACAACGCTAGTCCGGACGGCGTTCGCGCCGCCATCGATTGGGCAGCTCTGCAGCCGCAGGAAGAGAAGATTCTGCTGATCGAAGGGATCATCGAACTCGGGCAATTCGAGGAGGAGATCCACCTGGATCTGGCGATCCGCGCGTCCAAAGTTTTCAGCCGTGTCTTCGTCGCCGATCCGCACTTCCTGCCGTACTTCCAGAAAGGAGGATTTGATGAAAGAGCTCAGCTTGTTCCAGGTCATCCTTCGCCGGTTTCTGCCGGATCGCTCCTCGTGTGCCTGGGTCGTCTGCGACAATCCCAGATCAATCGATTCCGCGGATCGGTAGATCCACACTGAGATATCGTTTCATTCATTTTCAATTTACAATTTACAATTTTCCATTTGTCCGCCCCCATCCACCACACCTTCGGCCCACATGTTGATCGCAGGTATCTTGGGTCAACACTCGCGCTGTCCTACCTGCCATGGCGGTATGTGAGGGGCAAAGCAAGCTACGAACTCAAGGAAGCGCTCAGGACAACATTCAATGCTGAGCCGACGCTATTCGCCTCCGGTCGTCAGGGATTACTGGCACTCCTCAAGGCTCTGGATGTCCGTCCCGGTCACGAGATCATCGTGCAGGGCTACACCTGCGTCGTCGTGCCGAATGCGATCCATGCGGCTGGTGCCGTTCCGGTCTACGCGGACATCGATCGGGAGACACTCAATCTGACAAAAGAATCAGTGGAAGCCTGTCTGACGCCGAGGACGAAAGCCGTGATCTGCCAACACACCTTCGGCATTCCAGCCCCGGTGAGAGAATTGCGAGAATTGTGCACCAAGCATGGTATCGCGCTGATCGAAGATATGGCGCATGTCATTGCGGACAATCGCGGATCTGAGGGAATTGGAATGCATGGGGATTATCTGCTCCTGAGTTTCGGACGTGATAAAGCCATCTCGGGGATCGAAGGCGGAGCCATCCTGAGCCGAAATCCTGAGACCAGCCGGAAACTCAAGGAAATGGAGCGTACGGCGCTGCGCCGCACATGGTGGGAAGTCGCCAGATTGCTGGAGTACCCCACCAGAATGCACAGCATCGTTCGACCACTCAGCGGCACGATCCTCTTCAAGCCGGCTCTCTGGATCATGAATCGACTGGGACTGATCGCACCGGTTTTGACCATTGCGGAAAAGCAGGGTGCCATGTCTCCCCTCCTCTGGAAGATGCCGAATGTCTGCGCGGCACTCGCACTGCGTGAATTCAAGCGCCTTGCGACAATCAATGATCGCCGTCGCACACTGACGGATTTCTTCCTGCGCTTCGGCGAAGAGCATGATTGGCCGATCCTCAAAGGAATCACTCCCGGACTCGCACTCCAGAAGTTCCCGCTCTTCGTCCACGATGCGGAGAAGAAGAGGCAATTACTTAAGAAAGAGAACATCCACCTGGATGACGGCTGGACCGGCTGCGTGATCTGTCCGGTGACCTGCAACCTGAACAATGCCGGATACCAGTGGGGCAGTGATCCAGAGGCCGAGAAAGCCTCCGAGCAGATCCTCTCACTCCCGACCCACCCGACCATGACGATGGCGCAGGCGCTGAAATTAGCAAAGAAAATAGATGCTTTATTCCTATAGACGAAGAAGTATTTTGTATGCAGTATTCAGTATCCAGCAAAATTTCTACTCCCTAGATACTACATACCAAATACTGGATACTGGATACCACTGACCTATGACCGTTTCCGAAGCCACAAACCCGGCCATCTGGGACGCCTTCCTGTCCCACCAGCGCTTCCGCCCCTTCCTCCAGAGCTGGACGATGGGTGAGGTCTACCGCGAGATCGGCCAGCCACCCGTCCGGTTGATCGCGGAAGAGAACGGGGAGATCCAAGCTATCTGCTTCGGACACATCGTGGATGCTAAGCGCGGGAGGCACCTGAGTGTGCCGTATGGCCCGGTTATGGAGGGTCAGGGTGAGGGTCAGGATGGAAATCATGAGACCCTCCAACTATTACTTGAGGAATTGAAGCGCATTGCAAAAAGCGAAGGCTGCTCCTTTATCCGCCTCAGTCCTTTCTGGCCCATTATCGTTTCCCTGACCCCGACCCTCACGCCGACCTTTCGTTCCGTCCCCTCCCCTCTCCACCTCCTCGCTGAGCAGATTTGGTATTTGCCGCTCGTGACACCTGATCCCTGGAATAACATCCAGCTGACCGCTGACCGCAGTCCGCTGACCGCTGATCAAATCCTCATGCAGATGCGCAAAACCACCCGCAACTTGATTCGCCGTGCCGAGCGTGACGGTGTCGAAGTCGCTGCCTCATCCGATCCGGTTGCTGATCTGGAATCATTCATCACGCTGCACGATGAAACGCGCAAGCGTCACGGTTTCACGCCATACACCAATGCCTTCTTCCGTGCCCAGGTGAAGCACTTCGCTGCCAAGAATCAATGCACCGTCTATCTCGCCAGACATCAGGGGCAAATCCTTGCGACCTCCATCCACATGCACGCCTTCGGCGAAACCAGCTACCACCACGGAGCCTCCGTGCAATCGAAAGTTCCGGCGAGCTACCTGCTCCAGTGGCGGGCGATTCAGGATGCAATGAAACGAGGTGATCATGTGTATAACTTTTGGGGGATAGCACCCCTCACCCCCATCCCTAACCCTTCCCCCAC
>CAINWJ010000008.1 GCA_903854455.1 Candidatus Peribacteria bacterium
CGGAGGCGGCGGTGTTGTCGGGGGATGAAACCTATGGCGCCGCGGTCGCCGAACACGTGCGGGGCGACCGCCGCGACCTTCATCTGAAGCATCCCATCATCCGCTACGACTATGCGCGGACCATGTTGGTGCTCGCGCTCGAACGGCGTGATCACGAAGAGGCGAGACGGTTCCTTTCCTCGTTCACCCGCGCTTGGAACGAGCTTTCCACCTACAAGAAGTATGTCCGCGAAGGTGAGAAGAACTGCTTCGTCGCGATGGTGAAGCTGCTTGAGACAAACGCGCCGGAAGACGCTTCAAAGCTGCTGGCGGCGCTCAGGAGCTGCAACATCCCGGTCCGCCACGTCGAGGCGCTGTGGCTCCTGATCCGCCACTACGAATCGGTTGCAGACCGGAAGAACGCCGATTACTATGCGATGGTCTTAAGAGACTATGCCGGCGACCTCAAGTGCATGGTCGACTTCCAGTGCCGCGCCGTCGGCGCGGTCTCCCGCATCGGATTCGATCGATCGAGCGATCCCAAGCAATCGTCCCGGATGTTCTTCGCCGTCGTTTCCGCGATCATCGGCGTGATCCTCGTCTACAACGTCCTGCAGAATCTCAGGCACGGCGGCAGCAATGAAGCATTGTGGACCGTGGCCGCGGTGTTCGCGATCCTCTTCGGAGCTTTCGGGATCGTACGTCCCTTCAAGAATTTGGCGAAGACCGGGATTCTCTTGGGCGTTGCCTTCCTCGTCTTCGCGACGACGATCGGGTTCAACTTCAAGAAGTTGTCCGAAGATATCCTGCTCGCTCCGCTTGAAGAAGCGGAAGCGATTACGGGTTTGGATTTGGTACTGGACATCGGCCTTGAGGACCTTTGGCAAAAACATGACTACGCACTGTTGCAGGTGCTGCACGCGTCGGTCGATTATCCATCATATGTCGGCGCGATCGTCAGCGGCAATATCGTCGCTTCAGGGCTGTTCAAGACCCGGCTTGAGTTCTCCGATGCGTTCGGTGAAATTTTGCCCGATTTCCTGAATGAGTGGATGAGCGTGTCCGATTCGCGGTTCATCATCGTCAATCTGACGGAAGATACCGTCAATATGCTGCCTCAGGAACTCGGACCGGATGTCATCGTCGTCATCAGGTGGCATACATTGACAAGGAGCATTGCCTATTACAGGTACATCATCATGTGATCGTGGAGTTGAAGCATCAATAAAGGAGCAGGCCATGCGAAAATTGACGTTGATCCGAAAAAAGAGTATCGTCGCTTCGTTGATGAAGGTATTCGTCTACGTCACGAGCAATCTCCCAGGAGACATGATCATCGAAGGGTTGAATTGCCGGAAAGTCGGGGAATTGACAAATGGCAAGCAGGCGACCTACGAGATTCCGGATGAGGGAGTGTACCTCTTCGTCGTCTACGATAGGTTGCTTCCCGAGGCATTTCACTGCAAGAAGTTCATACCACCGGGATCGGCGGATGTGACGTTATATACGAAGCCGAAGCTAAATCCTTTTCTCGGAAACCCGTTCGAGTTATTCGATGTACAGAACTAACTACTGATCGCACCGTTATCGATATCCGATTCTTGGCTGATCCAGCCGTTGCCTTCAAGGAGCCAC
>CAINWJ010000009.1 GCA_903854455.1 Candidatus Peribacteria bacterium
CCACGGAAGAACATGATCGTGATCACTCCTTCGCCCCGAAACTTGTCACCATTCTCGGATCGTCATTTGGCTACCTAAATAAACGACAAAGAGATGCCGCGCTGAAAAGAATAAGGGAATACATGGCACCTGACGGAAAAATAGTAATCCAGTTCAGGGACAATCCGGACAAAATTACTGAAGAAATGAGACAGGCATTGGAGACAGCAAAAATGAACCAGAGATTCACTGGGATGAGAACGACGGAAGAGTTCAAGAGGGGCAAATCGACAACGGTGATCCATGATGACAATCACCACGATGCTTCCTATTTCTACGACTGTACGTGCAAACCACCTGATCCTGAACGCATGGATTGGTATAGAACATCGAGTAAAAATGGCGTTCAAACATTCATTGATACAGACGGGATCGAATACAGTTCATTTGGAAGGGTTTATATCGATGCTCAGGGCAACGAACATGACTTGAAGGGAACGACGGTCGATTCGACGAATACAAGAGGCTCCTTCAACATCATGAAAAAAATCTTGGAAGATGCCGGCTTTGCCGATGTGGAACTAAAGATTGATGATCACCTCCTGGGAAGAAAACTAAACTGTGCTATCGTCGCGACGAATCCTGCAAAGAAATAATTATTGCTTGCCCGCCGAGACTGGTCAGCTAGCTATTTCCTGACCCTATCGAAGCCTTCTTCGTCTGTGGCTTTTCGGTGAAAATATCGCGATGCAACTAATCGCGGTGTTACAATCATTTCAATCTCTCCTCTTCTCTCCCTATGAAGAAAATCATCCTCTGGATCGCAGGCGTTCTGCTCCTCATCATCATCGGTGTCATCGGTTTACTTGTGGTGATCGGCAACTATCTCCCATCTGATGAAGGCGGTTCGATCGCAAGTTCTGTGGGAAATCAAATGGCACCCTTGCTGAGAAAAGAAATGGGAACCTCGGAACAAGCGACAGCGCCATCAATGAGTGATAGCGACCTGGGAAGAAGCCGCGTGATCATCCGAGCGGCGCGGATAGCCATCGTGAGCCTGGATGTGAAGAAGGCAGTGGAGAGCCTCAAGCAGTATGCCGAGAAGAACGACGGATTTATCGTGGATGTGCAGATGCAAACCGAAGCAGGATCACCTCCGTCAGCCGAAGTATCATTCAGGATCCCTGCAAACAAGCTGGATGCCACTGTCGCCTTCGTACGGCAACAGGCCGCGACCGTCGAGAGTGAGATGATCTCCGGTGAGGATGTCACGGAAGAATTCGTGGATGTGAATGCCAAGCTGAAGAATCTGCAAGCGAGTGAGGAGCAGCTGTACCTGGTGATGAAAGATGCACATAAAGTCGAGGATATCCTTGCCGTCCGTAGAGAGCTGGAACGTGTCCGCGGCGAGATCGATCAGCTGGCCGGACGCAAGCAATACCTGGAACAGTCATCGAAGATGTCCTTCGTCACTGTCTCCATCGCTACTGACGCCGCTTCGCTGCCGGTTGTGGAACCCGCTCAACAGTGGCGTCCGCTCATCGTCGCGAAAGACGCACTCGGAACATTGATGGAAGTGCTCAAGTTCCTGGTGAATGTCGTCATCTGGTTCATCGTCTTCGTGCCCGTCTGGGGAACGTACCTGCTGATCAAACTTGCGATCAAACGTCGACATGCGGCAGCCGGAAAGAAGAAATGACGGACGATGATATGATGCGAACATGGTTGCCTCACTCCTCAACGCCTTCATTTTGGGACTGGTCGGCGGACTGATCCCTGGTCCTGTCCTCACGGCAACGTTTACGGAAATATTGCAGTCGGGATTCCGGAGAAGTATGCGGATCATTCTCTGGGCGATGCTGACGGAAACGATCGTGGCATTCATCAGTCTTCTGGCACTGTCGTCCGTAGGAATTTCAGACGCGGTATTCAAGGCACTCTCACTGATCGGAGCGGGAATCCTCATCTGGATTGCCTCATCCATCTGGAAAGTGAAGACACTGGATACTGAACAACGCGTGCACTTCAGTCTGGGGAAAATATCAGCGATGATCGTAGCAAACGGTGTGCTCTGGACATTCTGGATCACGGTCTGCGTGCCGAAGGCAATCCTGCTGGGAAGAGAATTGCAATTCGGACAACTGATTTTCTTACTACTGGTTGAAATTGGATGGCTGATTTCCACCGTCGGAGTTGCCTGGACATTTTCTGGATTCAGAACAATTCTCTCCAATCCGAAATTTATCCCGCTCCTCTTCAAATTCTTCGCGCTCGTGTTCGTCTATTTCGCAGGATCGATGCTATACGACAGCGTGATGTTCTTCACAGCCAGATGAAAGTCCCCGGGACGCTGCGTCCCGGCTGCGGG
>CAINWJ010000010.1 GCA_903854455.1 Candidatus Peribacteria bacterium
GACGAGCTCGCGTTTCTGGATCGTGTGTCGCCTGTGATTGGCGGCAAGAAATTATCGATCCCGCCGCCGACACTTTGTCCGGATGCCAGGCAGCAGCGCAGGCTCACGTTCAGGAATGAGAGCACGTTCTACCACCGTGACTGCAGTCGCTGTGGCAAGCACATGATCTCACTCTATCCGGCGGATGCTCCGTGTCCGGTCTACTGTGAGGCATGCTATTGGAATGGCACATGGGATCCCCTCGCATACGGCCGGGTGTTCGATCCGGCACAATCGTTCTTCGGGCAGTTCAATGAGCTCCAGAAGACGGTTCCGCATCTCTACTTCTCCTCATCAGATTGCGAGAATAGCGAGTACTGCAATCATGCTGCGGGAATGAAGGACTGTTACCTCGTCCATGGCTCCATGCATTCGCAGGACAGCTACTACGGAGTCCGGTACTTCCGCTGCCGCGATTGCTCGGACTGCCTCTTCATCAATGACTGCGAGCTCTGCTACGAAGCGGTGAACTGCGACAACTGCTATGACCTGGCGTACGCATTTCACTGTCAGGATTGTCGCAGCAGCCGCTGGATCCGGCACTGTCACGGTTGTGACAATCTCCTGTTCTGCGTGAACCGCCGTCAGGCGCGGCATCAGATCCTGAACGTGCAGTATTCCGAGGAGGATTTTCAGCGACTCAGGAAGGAGATTCTTTCTTCTCCGGACATATTGGCAATGCACATTGAACGGTACCGGGCACTGCTTCTGGCTTCGCCCGAGCCGTCCCGCATCGCCGATCAGGCTGAACAATCATCAGGAAATTATCTTCGTCAGTGCAAGGATTGCCGATCCTGCTTCGATGTACAGAAGTGCCAGGATGTCACGTATGGGTACGACGTCGCGTCCATGGCTGACAGCCGCGACATCTACTCGGTCTACGGTCCGGGCGAGCTCTGCTACGAGCTGTACTCGGCATCGATTGCCGTTCATCACACACTCTTCAGTCACGACTGCTGGCCGTGCGAGGATCTTCTGTACTGCGATCACTGCTTCGGCTGCAAGTACTGCTTCGGCTGTCTCGGGCTCCACAAGCATCAGTACTGCATTCTGAACAAGCAATTCACGAAGGAGGAGTATGAACGATTGGTGCCGTTGATTGTTGATTCCATGAACAAGTTTGGCGAGTTCGGTGAATTCTTCCCTGCGCAGTGTTCACCGTTCGCGTACAACGAGACGTCAGCTCAGGAATACTTCCCGATGCCAATGGAAGAAGTGCTGAAGCATGGATGGCGGTGGCGCGATCAGATGGATGAGAAGCCGAAGGTCGAACGGACGATTCCCGCAACTCAATTGCCTGCATCCATTCAGCAGACGCCGGACGATATTCTCCATTGGGCAGTGGAATGCGAGGTCACGAAGCGCCCCTACAGGATTATCAAGCGTGAGCTGGAGTTCTACCGGAAAATGCAGATACCCGTGCCGCGCTTCCATCCCGATGAGCGACACAGGCGGCGGATGGCGATGCGCAATCCGCGCAAACTCTGGGATCGGACATGTGGGAAATGTGGGAAGGGGATCGCGACGACGTATTCGCCTGAGCGGCAGGAAAAGATTTACTGCGAGGAATGTTATCTGAAGGAGGTATACTGACCTCCAATGCAGCGATCTTGCCCCCTCTGCTCGGCCCCCTTCCAGATCACGGACGCGGATCTTGCGTTCTATGAAAAGGTGAGTCCAAGCTTCAAAGGCAAGAAGGAGCTGATCCCGCCGCCGACCTTGTGTCCGGATTGCCGCGTACAGCGGAGAATGGCATGGCGAAATGATCGGGTGTTCTATCATAGAAAGTGCGATCTCACCGGAACGGACATTCTCTCCATGTACGCTCCGGATGCGCGGTTTCCCGTCTACAAGCCGGAGGCATGGCATGGGGACGGATGGGATGATCTGGCACACGGCCGGGACTTTGATTTCTCCAGAACGTTCTTCGATCAGTGGGCTGACCTCCGCGACTGCTCGCCGCACTGGGCTATGGCACTCTCTAGCTGCGAGAACAGCGACTACTGTAACTACTGCACGGATGAAAAGAACTGCTACATGGATATTGCGGCAGAGCAGAATGAGAACTGCTACTACGATCATTTTACGAAAACGTCGAAGGACTGCGTTGACAGTAATTTCGCTTACCACTCCACGCTCTGCTACGAGGTTATTCAGTGCTACGGCTGCTACGGCTGCCGCTGGTCACAGTACCTGGAAAACTGCAGCGACTGCACGATGTGCTTCGACTGCAAGGGGTGCCGTCACTGCCTTCTCTGCACGAACCAGCGCAACAAGGAATACTGCATCATGAATGAGCAAGTGACGAAGGAAGTCTATGAAGCGAGGTTGGAGGAGCTCCGGCTGTCATCGCATCAGGCAGTTGAACATCTGAAGACAGTGTGGAAGGACCGCCTGCTCAGCCAGGGCATATTTCGGGACATGTACCTCCTAAACTGCGAAGGATGTTCCGGTAACGACATCCAGACATCCAAGAACTGCCTCTCGTGCTTCAATGCAGTTGACTGTGAGGACTGCTCGTACCTCTACGATATCCTCAATGCCAAGGACTGCGCGGACATGAACTACTCACTCTACGATCCCGAAGCGGACTATGAAGTTATCTCGACGGTCGGCCTCAAGCACTCGGCGTTCTACCTTACCGGACCGTACAACTCCTACTGCTTCTACTCCGAAATGCTCAAGAGTTGCAGCCATTGCTTTGGCTGTGTCGCCCTCAAAAAACGGCAGCACTGTATCCTCAACAAGCAGTACACGAAGGAGGAGTACGAGGAGCTGTTTCCGAGAATCATCCATCACATGCGCAAGGCGGGGGAGTGGGGCGAGTTCTTCCCCGTGGTTCTATCGCCGCACGGGTACAACGAGACTGTGGCAATGGATCATTTCCCACTGACGAAGAGCCAGGCTAAGGAGCGTGGTTGGCGCTGGAAAGACCGCACCGAGGAGACGGCGAAGATAACGAAGATCATCCCAGCCACGCAATTACCGGATGCCATCCAGGATATTCCAGACGACATTCTCCATTGGGCCATCAACTGTGAGGTGACCGGAAAGCCCTACAAGATCATCAAGCAGGAACTTGAGTACTATCGACGCATGCAGATTCCGGTTCCCCGTCTCCATCCCGATGAACGACATCGACGAAGGGTGGTTCTCAGTAATCCACGCAAGCTCTGGAATCGCACATGCGGGAAATGTCAGAGGCCGATTACGACCAGTTATTCATCGGAGAGACCGGAAAAAGTATTATGCGAGGCGTGCTATCTGAAGGAAGTGTACTGAAGAGAAAGGCTGTAGCGCGTGCTTATAGCGCGCGGTCACGCGAGCTTCGAGCTCGCGATAGTGCTTGGCGGACGCAACGTCCGCCCGACCGCAGGCCCGAGGCCAGCGCTACGCACTTGTGCTACAATCCTCCACTATGTTCCGCCGTCTCTCCGAGCTCCTCAGCCTGGCAGGTCTCAGTGACGATGAAGCACGGTTGTACCTACTGCTCCTGAAATCGGGCAATGCGAGTGCGCCTGAGCTTCAGGCGGCATCTTCAATGAATGTGATGACGGTCTACCGCACACTCAAGCGTCTGGAAGATCGTGGTTTGCTCGCAGCATCACCGGTCAATCGCAAAGAGAAGATGTACAAGGCATTGTCTCTGAATGCATTGGTAAAGAAATTGGAATCGGATGAACGGAAGATTCGGAAATTGCAGGCGAATCTCCGGAAGATGACGCCGTTCCTCAGATATCTCCCAACGGAATCCGAGAAGATTTCAGATGAGGATCCGGTTGAATTGCGCGAAGGGCTGGATGCGTTCCGCGAGGAGTATTTGAAGTTGCCCGATCTCTGTACATCGGAATTCCAGTGCCTGGGGTCCATGCAGAACTATTGGAGAATCGCCGGTATGTCAGACGAGGCACCGGAAGAGATAGGATTCAGGAACAAGCGCTTCAGAAGCGGCATCTTCTCGTTAACACTCAACACGCCGTCTCCTGAGGCTGAGGTCTTCGCCAAGCGTGATTCGCGTGAGCTTCGGCGGACCAGGATTACCGCTGCATTGCCTATCAAGCGCGATTACATGGCGTTCACCGACGACCGTGTTTGTCATTTCCTTTGTGATCCTGAGAATCCTCAAGTGATCATCTTCCGTCAGCCGGAGCTTCTGGCGATGTACCGTCGACAGTTCCGTTCGATCTGGGATGCGGGAGTGGTGGCGTAGGTATCTTGGTTTCCGTTCGATTCGTTGGTTCAAATATTTCCTTGATCGTGGTTGCCTGCAATTCCTTTCCACCCTCTCCTTAGTCCTCTCCCTCCCGTCGCGACTCCGGTAGGGAGAGGAATGCCTCATTCGGGCATTATTATCACATCATCCTGAGATAATTCATTTCCCTCTTTTGGCTTGAGGCTAAGCTTTTCAATTTTTCTAGGAGGCTAGTTGCCTCGCTCTCTCAAAAGCCTACAATTTTGTCGTGCCCTCATGTGCTCTCTGCCAATCGGCATTCGAAGTTTCCAAGGAGGATCTCGCTTTCCTCGAAAAAATCTCTCCTGATTTCGCAGGCAAGAAGGAGCTCATCCCGCCTCCGATCTTTTGCCCCGACTGCCGTCAGCAGCGTCGGCTCCTCTGGCGCAATGAATATTGTTTGTATCGACGGACGTGTGATGGTTGCAAGAAATCGATCATCTCCCAGTACTCCACAGACAAGCCGTTCACCGTGTATTGCCACGAGTGCTGGTGGTCCGACAGGTGGGATCCTCTGAGTCACGGACAACCGTTCGATTTCAATCGAACATTTTTTGATCAATTCCGGGCATTGCAACTGAAGGTTCCCAGGATGGCGCTCAATGCCATCTCCAACGAGAACTCGGAGTATGTGCACCTCTCCGGATACTGCAAGAACTGCTACCTCCTCTTCGCTGCGGAGTTCGATGAAGACTGTCTCTACGGCAACCAAGTCATCAAATCTCTCGGCTGCATGGACGCGCTCGATTGCTTCGAGTCCCGGTACTGTTACGAGGTCACGGACGTCGAAAAGTCTCACGATCTCCTGTTTTCCAGCAACTGCAGCAACTGCTCGGGGTCCATGTTCCTCTTCGACTGCAAAGGATGTTCGGACTGCCTGCTCTCGACGAATCTCCGCAAGAAGACGAACGTCATCCGAAACAAGCAGTGCAGCCCGGAGGAATTCAGGCGCGAGCGGGAAGCGTTGATGATGCGGATTGCGAAGGGGGAGTTATCGCAGATCAAGGACGAATTTAAGCAGCTGAAGGCGCAGAGTATTCACAGGTCGCAGGAAGCCGTGAACTGTGAAGCCTCGACTGGCGATTACCTCAAGAACTGCAAGAACGTGCGTCACTGTTTCGATCTCTCCTACGGTGAAGACAGTGCATTCGTTTACACCGGTTTCAAGGTGAAGGATCTGATGGACGTGTGCCACACGACGGAGGCGGAGCTGGGGTATGAGGGGATCAGCTTCGGCTATGGATCGTACAATGCCATCTGCACGCATGGCTCCTGGAGCGGCAAGAACCTCCTCTACTGCGATACGGCACAGGCCGGCTGCTCCGATCTCTTCGGCTGCGTGATGATGAAGCAGCAGAAGCACTGCATTCTGAATAAGCAGTATTCCAGGGAGGAGTACGAGCAGCTTGTTGCGAAGATTATTACTCACATGCGCGCCTCCGGTGAATTCGGATTATTCTTTGCGCCAGAATGTGCGCCGTTTGGGTACAACGAGACGACGGCGAATATTTATTTTCCAATGACGCGGGAAGCAGCGGTTGCCAAAGGATTCCCCTGGAAAGATGGCGAGGAGGAGATGCCGGCGGTAGCCAAGGTGATCAACGCCGTCGATCTTCCTTCAGACATTCGCGAAGTCCCGGACGACATCCTCGGCTGGGCCGTCACCTGCGAAGCGACCAAGCGACCATTTAGAGTCGTCAAGCAGGAGCTGCAGTTCTACCGTGACCATGGTTTGCCCATTCCACACTTTCATCCTGACGAGCGGCACCGGCGGAGGATGGCGCTTAGGAATCCGCGGAAGGTGTGGTCACGGACATGCATGAAGTGTCAGAAGGACATCGAAACAACCTATTCTCCAGAGAGGAAGGAGAAGGTGTTTTGTGAGGAGTGCTATCTGGGGGAAGTGTATTGATCAGGCTGCGGATAAGGCGTTTGCATAAATACATAAATAAGTATACAATATAACTTGATATAAACAGCATATTTCAGCGCTTACTTCCTATGGTTACTATCAAAAAAATAAATAAGAAGCACGCACGGCATGTCATCGAGCAATCGATGGCTGCTTTGGGTTTGGAGATGAACATGAAAACTGATCCGGCGATTATTGAGAGTCTCCTTCGCGAGATGAGGCTTGATGACTTTAAAACAGACTTTGCTCCAATGAAGAAATTTTTCGCAGACGCTCTTGCTAAACCGCAAAGCTTACGACCGATGTTTGAAAGTATTAAGCAGGGGATCGTGAATAAGCATCCTGCAATTGTTGAGTTTGCTGAACTGGCTCTGTCGAAGAAATGGTTTGCATCTTCTGCTCATATTCAGAGAGCGGCTCATGTCGCTTATGTTCTCGAGGCGATGACTGCAGCGATGTGCAATAGCCACAAGTTCTTCCTTGAAGCTGAAGATTATTTACGTGCGCAAGAAGTGATGTGTGGCTTAGATCATGAGCACTTATTACGTTCATTCTTGAGCATGCAACGCGTGACTCATAGCGTTTTTGAAACCATGAAGGCCCTATCTCTTGACCCTGCAATGATTATTCCGAGAACCCGTTGCGGTTTGGAGAATGCAAGAATAGGCAAGGTGCAGCTCCGTGAACTCAGCAGGAAAGAAAAGCTTAATTTTGTTGAGCGCAAGCTATTATCGACTGCCGAAAAAAATGACCTTGAACATTCACTTAAGTTAGTTGGTATCAATTTGTTTGAGGCAGGTATCACCGAATACAAAAAAGGATTTCAGGATAATGCCTTTTGTGCACATGCTCTAAATGAAGTCATCCAGAAAACTCCTCCCGCTGTTCTATTTAAAGCTCGTCATATCATACCTCTTTACTCTTCGCAGTCTTTCTATGAGACTCTCTGCACGAGCGATAATCATTTTCCCGTGTTCGGTTTTAGTCAGGATTGGATGAGTGTGTACGTCACTTGGAATTTAGCATTTGTGTTGGGCGATCTTGATGAATTGGATTTACTCATTCCGAAATTACTTATTCCGTCAGTTCTCAATGCAAAAAGTGAGCATTTTCTCGGTGCAAGAGGCATTGCTCTTTGGCTCTCCATTAACAATTTCCTATTCAGATTGAGGGATCATGCAGGCACGGTTTCAGGACCGGAGAACAAACAAGAGATGGCAAATGCTTGGGGTGCAATTAACAAAAAATATGCCACCGCCTTTATGCAAAATGAGACACATGAAACACGACAGCATTTCTTAAGTGAATTTCACCACTTCTTCTCCTTTCCCGTTTTCCATTTTTTAAAACTTCTGGGCGATTTCGCAATTCGTTGAACAATATTTTTCCGTTCAGCGGAATTTATCATACGGGAAGAATTTTTTTTCATGCTCTTCTCCAAGAACGTGCGTTGAATGCTTAATTGCACAGGAGTAAACCTCCGTTTGATTGGTAACAGCTTTTGTCCATGCGGTGAGTGCGTTGCCGTATCCGCAGTACACACATGAAGCTTTTTGCCATATTGTTAGCTTATGTAGATCCCAACGATCTAAAACCCAATAATCTTTAAACCGAATTTTAGGAATGTCGTAGATAGAAAAATAAATCAATTGATAGAGGTAAAAGTGCAGATGAATGATGGGTGCGAGAAGCAGCAAACTCCAAATAGCAATGACGCCGACAAATTGGAGAAATATATTCCTCTTATGGAGCGTTTTGTGACGTGCCAAGACGACGAAGCGTTCGTACAGCATCGTAATATAGTAGCAGAAATCCTGATTTATCTCAAGCGTTCTGGTCTAGCCGGAGCCATTACTTCGCCACGAACGCTGTCGCACCCAGCCACGCCAGATCAAACACCGCCTTCATCGTCCGTGCGAAGGTTGGACTCTCGACGATCAGGCCGAGGAGTTCGTCACGCTTGAGCGAGACGACGCCGACGGAGTTGCCGAAGATCAGAATTTCATTCTCGAAGAGGAACTGATTGCGGTTTACGAGGAGGATCTCGATGAGGTTCGGGTCGAAATCTTTCGGCAGGAATGGGTCTAAGACATGCACAGTTTCTACTGTTGTCGGCGACAGATAGCGGCTTTTGATGCCTCGGCGCAGACGTTCGTGCGTGTAGGTCCGGAAGAAGTCCGGAAAGAAATCCGTGACGGCCTTGAGGTCGGTGTAGCCGAGGATTTCCAGTTTCTGGCTTGGCTGCTTGGTTGTCTTCTTCGCCGCTGCGATGCCGAGTGATTCCTGGAATACGCGCTCTACTCCATCACGTCCTTCGTAGAAGCGGATCTTCGGTTTGAATCCCAGTGCAGAGACGAGTGTCTTCAGTTCGGGCAGCAATCCTTTGGCGAGGTTCACTCTCTCTTCAGCCAGTTTCAGGAACTGCTCCGGCGGCTCCGGCGCGAAGCACTTCACGCCGCCTTTGTCGTACTGGCTGAGCAGACGCTTCCGCTGGAGATTGCTGAGCGTGTGGTAGCACCCGACGCGTTGGACGTTCGCCTTCCTTGCAATATTGGATACCGGACCTCCACCGATCTCCAGACAGGCGAGGTAGACGCGGGCTTCTTCTTCGGAAAGGCCGAGTTTGGTTAAATCAGTGAGCATGTGGATCTATTTTACTCTATTTGTAAAATCTTTTCTACAGAAAATAGAATCAGTATTTTGGCTTAGAATAAATGATAAATCATCAATAACTAATTTGCTGTTGGACGGATTTTCCATATCGGAGGACAATTGTCTCGTACAAACGAAAAGGCAGAAGCCACATCTTTCCCCCTATTTTTATGAGCCCCAGTTGTTTGAAGTGTCGAGAGAAATTTTCAGTGAGTGACGATGATATATCATTCTTGGAAACCATCTCTCCGGTCGTCGGTGGACGAAAAGAACTCCTTCCTCCTCCGACACTTTGTCCGGATTGTCGTCAGCAGCGCAGGCTCGCTTTCCGGAATGAGCGTCGACTGTACGCCCGCAAGTGCGATCTCACAGGTAAGCAGATCATTTCATCGTACTCCGCGGACAAGTCGTTCAAGGTCTACGATCAGGCGGAATGGTGGTCCGATGCGTGGGATCCGCTTTCGTACGGCAGGTCATTCGATTTCTCACAATCGTTTTTCGAACAATTTACCGCATTGCAGCGGGAGGTTCCCCGGGTCAGTGTCATCAATACGAATAGCGAGAATTCGGTGTACACGAACTACACAGCCAATAATAAGAACTGCTACCTGATCTTCAGCAACTCCTACGGTCACAACGAAGATTGCTTCTACGGGACATGCCTCAGTAAGTCGGTGAGTTGCGTCGACAGCATCAACATTTTCAATTGCCAACTTTGTTTTGACTGCATCGATTGCACGGATTGCTACTCGCTCCTCTCCAGCCGGAACTGCAATGAGTGTCAGGAGTCATTCTTCCTGTCCGATTGCCGACGCTGCAAAAATTGCATCGGATGCAAGGGGTTGCGCGACAAGCAGTATTGCGTTCAGAACAAGCAGTACACCAAGGATGAGTATACGAAGCTCCTGGAGCAATCCGCCACACATACCCATGCCGGATATGAAGGCATTCGTAGCTTCTTCGATGCATTCGACAAGAGCACCCCGCACTTATTCAGTCGTCAGAAAAATTGTGAGCAATGTACGGGTGATTATCTTCAAAGTTCACGGGAATGCATTCAGTGTTTCGATACCAATCAGAGTGAGCACTGTCGCTACGTGCAGTATTCGGTCAGCGATGATTTCAATTGTTGTGATGCGTCCTATCTGGTCGACAGTACCAATTGCTACGAAAATCTGAGTCTCGTGCAGTGTTCCGATTGTCACTTCACTGATCTTACCTGGTGGGGTGTCCATGGCGTGCTGTACTCCGAACTCTGTTTCAATTCCACACATGATTGTTTTGGCTGCATCGGTCTCCGTGGCAAGCAGTACTGCATCCTCAACCAGCAGTACACGAAGGAGGAGTATGAGCAACTCGTACCGAAAATTATCCAACACATGCGGAAAACGAAGGAGTGGGGTGAATTTTTCCCCATTAACCTCTCTCCCTTTGGGTATAACGAAACAATTGCTCATGAGTATGTTCCATTATCTGAAGCAGTCGTAAAAAAACATGGATGGAACTGGCATGTTGAAGAAGAGGAGCAGAACCAATACCTCGGTCCGGTGTATGCAATCCCCGACGGTATTCGGGATGTGTCGGATGATATCGTGAAGCACATCCTCCGTTGTTCCGTTTCCGGCAAGCCGTACAAGATCATCCCGCAGGAATTGAAGTTTTATCGCCAGATGAATATCCCGATTCCGCGGAAATGTCCGGATCAGCGGCACAAGGAGCGGATGGCGCTCAGGAACCCGAGGAAGCTCTGGGACCGGAAGTGCGGTAAGTGCCAGAAGCAGATTGCGACGAGCTACAGTCCGGAGAGGTCGGGAATCGTGTATTGCGAAGAGTGTTATCTGGCTTCTGTGTATTAATGCCATCGTAGAGACGCCCCGCCGGGGCGTCTCTACCTGCGGGGCAGCAGCCCCGCGCTACATTCATTCATTTATGCCCACCTGCCTCCATTGCTCATCGGCATTCAATATTACTTCCGAGGACCAGCGCTTCCTGGATCTCTTCGCAGTTCCTGCACCGAAGAGCTGTCCGACCTGCAGATTGCAGCGCCGCCTCTGCGAGCGGAATACGCGGAGTCTCTACTATCGAAAATGCGATCTGACCGGGAAGCAGATCATCGCGCAGTACAATCCCGAGTGCCCGTTTCCGGTCTACGGCGTGGATGCATTCATGGGGGACGGTTGGAGCGGATTGACGTATGGCCGCGACGTCGATTTCAACCGACCGTTCTTCCATCAGTTCAAAGAATTGACGGCTGTGGTCCCGCATCTTGCATTATTCAATACGCCGGGAACGCTGGAAAACAGCGACTACAATAACTGCACCGGCTACATCAAGAACTGCTACCTGATCTCTGAGAGCGACATCTGTGAGGATTGTTACTACTCGAATTTGCTCAAGAAGTGCAAGAACGTCGTTGATTGTTCCGTCTGCTACGAGTGTGAGCGATGTTATGAATGCATCGATTGCGTCGGATGCCAGATGCTCCGTGGCAGTCAGGATTGTCAGCAGTGCAGTGACAGCTTCTTCCTCTTCAATTGTCAGGGTTGTAGCAACTGCATCGGTTGCATCAACCAGCGGCACAAGCAGTACATGATCTGGAATGAGCAGTACTCGAAAGAGGATTACGAACGGAAGAAGGCGGAACTTGGATTGAATGGGCGATCAGGATTGAAATCGGTACTGCAACGTGCGGAAGCATTCTTCGAGTCACATCCGCACCGTGCGTTGTTGATTGAGCGAGCGGAAAGCTGCACCGGCGATCGCATCTACGATTCAAAAAATGCCGTGAACTGCTTCGACGTGAAGGACATCGAAGATTGCCGGCACTGCCAGAAAATTTCCTTGAGCTGCAAGTCCTGCATGGACTTCAATTCGTGGGGGCAGAATAGCGAGCTTGTGTACCAGTGTTCCGCTTGTGGCGACCGCACTTACAATGCGAAATTTTGCTCGACATGCATCACAGTTACGAACGCGGAATATTCATTCGAATGCTTCCACTGCAAGGACATCTTCGGATGTGTGGGTCTGAAAGGTCAGCAGTACTGTATTTTCAATAAACAGTATTCCAAGGATGAGTACGAGGCATTGCGCTCAAAGCTGATTGATCACATGCGTCAACTCGGCGAGTACGGCGAATATTTCCCGATGGATCTCTGCCCCTTTGCCTACAATGAATCCTTCGCGCCGGATCTCTTTCCGATGACGAAAGAAGAAGTAATCAAGTGTGGATGGAGATGGTATGAAGATCATGAGAGTGACGAGCGGTACATGGGTGCGCACATTGATCTACCGGAGACGATTGCCGATGTGAAGAAGGGCGTATCGAAGCAAATTCTGCTCTGCGAAGTCTCCAAGAAGCCGTACAAGATTATTCCCCAGGAGCTAGCGTTCTACCGATCGATGGACATTCCTGCTCCGGCACTTTGTCCTGATGAACGTCACCGGCGGCGGATGGCGAAGCGAAATCCCTACAGACTGTGGCAGAGGAATTGTGGGAAGTGTTCGAAAGAGATTGAAACGACATACTCGCCGGAGAGACCTGAGCAGATTTTCTGCGATGATTGTTACCTAACAACTGTTTATTGATTCATTCTCCGCGGAAAGCATTCCGCTCCCTTGTCAGAAAGTTATGACCATTTGCACTCATTGCTCATCGGCATTCGGAATCACGGATCAGGATCTGAAATTCTACGACGACGTATCGCCGGTGTTTGCCGGGAAGAAAGAATTGATCCCGCCGCCAACTCTCTGTCCATCCTGCCGCATGCAACGACGACTGATGTTCCGGAATGATCTCTGTTTGTATCACCGCAAATCGGATCTCACCGGCAAGGCGATGATTTCCATGTACGCACAGGACAAACCGTACAAGGTTTACGACCAGGACGAGTGGTGGAGCGATCAGTGGGATGAGCTCTCGTATGGTCGTGACTTCGATTTCTCGCGGACGTTCACCGAGCAGTTTAGGGAGCTCAACCTGGCAGTTCCGCATCAGGGGCTCTTCACGACGAACGCGGAGAATAGCTACTACACCAACCATTCACTCAACACGAAGAACTGCTACCTGATCGCCGGTGCGACGAATCTGGAGGATTGCCTCTTCGGCCGCTTCGTTATCGGTGGCAACGATGTGGTCGACGGCTTGTCGCTCTATGGGTGCAAGTGGTGTTACGAAGGCATCGCTTCTCAACAGTGCTACCAGTGCATGTTTTTCCGCCATTCGCGCGATTGCAGCAGCTGCCTCGTGATCGACGATTGCCAGTCCTGCAAGAATTGCTGCATGTGCTTTGGGCTCAAGAGCAAAGAGTATTGTTATTTGAATGAGCAGCTGACCAAAGATGAGTATGAGCAGCGTATTCAGAAGCATTTGCCGCTGACGCCGGATGGCATCAATGTGATGCGCAGGCAATTGTCTGAACTTTCGATCAAGTTGCCGCACCGCGCACTTCATGTATTCAGCAGCGAAGATTGCACCGGTGATATGGTGTTCAACAGTCAGCAATGCGAAGATTGTTATGACTGTACAGACTCTCAGGATTGCAAGTATGTGAGCAATGCGCCGAAAAGCAAAAACAGTCAGGATGCGAATTACGCCGCGCCGGATGGCGTGGAGTGGTGCTACAACGTCAACTCGAGTGTCGGCTCACAGCGCGTCATGGGGGTGTTCCTCTGCTGGTACGGTTCCGATGAGTACTATGTTCGCGAGTGTCACCGTAGCTCGAATCTTTTTGGTTGCATCAGTATGCGACACAAGGAGTACTGCATCTTAAACAAGCAGTATTCCAAAGAAGAATATGAAACATTAGTGCCGAAGATCATTGAGCACATGCGGAAAACAGGGGAGTGGGGCGATTACCTCCATCCGAGTCTTTCGACTATGGGGTACAACGAAACGCTTGCTCAGGAATATTTTCCGATTATGAAAGAGGAAGCGATTGCGAACGGTTGGCAGTGGCACGACGAAGAGGATTCCAAGGAGCAGTACCTGGGTCCCGATCATAAGATTCCGGAGAGCATTGCGGATGTTCCCGATGACATCACCAAGCAGATTCTGCGGTGCGAGGTCACCGGCAAACCGTACAAGGTCATCCCGCAGGAGCTGAAGTTTTACCGTTCCATGGGGATCCCGATTCCGCGGAAGTGTCCCGAGCAGCGGCACAAGGAACGTCTGGCAATGCGGAATCCGAGGAGATTGTGGAAGCGGGAATGTGCAAAATGTCAGAAAGAAATAGAGACGACGTACCATCCTTCGCGACCTGAAACTGTTTATTGTGAATCATGTTATCTCAACAATTTATGACAACTATAGTCAGGTCGCTTCGGACGGCAGGCGCACCCGAGAGGACGGAGAGTGTGTATTGCGAACAATGTTATTTGGCCTCCGTCTATTAATGCTGCGGGGCAGCAGCCCCGCGTTTATCTCCATTCATTATCTCGAAGACGCCCCGGCGGGGCGTCTCTACACCACCCAACGTAATGCCCACCTGCCCTCACTGCCAATCGGCGTTCGAGATTGCCAAAGACGATCTCGCGTTCTATGCAAAGGTCTCACCGATCTTCAATGGAAAGAAGGAGCTGATTCCGCCGCCGACGTTGTGTCCGGACTGCAGAATGCAGAAGCGCATGTTGTGGAGGAACGAGCGCAGCATTCATCGGTCTTCCTGTCGTATCTGCAAGCGATCAATGATATCGCAATATGTCCCCGAGTCGCCACATGTTGCGGTTTGCGCAGACTGTTTCTGGTCCAAACGGTGCGATCCACTCGCCGCCGGACGTCCCTTCGATCAGTCGCATTCGTTTTTCTCCCAGTTCCTGGAATTGCTTCAGACTGCGCCGCTTGTCGCGCTGATCAACACAAATGCACAGGCCTCGGAATACTGCCATCGGATCTACAACGGCCGGAACAACTACCTTTCATTCATCGCGCTCTATGAACCGGAGAACCTGCTTCACACCTACCACACCGTCGCGTGCAAAGACTGCACGGATGTCAGCGTCAATCATCACTGTGAACTCTGCTACGAGACCGTGGATGCCGATGACTCCTACAATTGCCGGTACTCGAGACGTATCCGCAACTGCCGCGATTCCGCTTTTCTGGAAGATTGCATCGGGTGCAGCAATTGCATCGGGTGCAAGAACCTCCACCAGCGTCAGAACTGTCTTTTTAATGAGCAGAGGACTCCCGCTGACATTGAGGCATTCAGGGCATCCATGGAGATGGAAACCGTATCCGGCATTAGCTCTCTCCGGGGGCAGGCGGAAGAATTCTTCCGGATGCTCCCGAACCGACCAGCTTTGAGGGTAAATTGCGAGAGCGTCTCGGGGGCATACGTCACCAATTGCAAGAATTGTACGGACGTGTACGACCTGTTCGAGTGTGAGGAGCTGCGACATTCTTCGCAAGCGGAACGAAGCCATCATTGCATGGATTGCTACGGTATGAACTCCGCGTCCTTCTGCTATGAAGGCATTACGTACGGCGTGGACGGATGCCAGAACCTCCTCTTCTCTGCCGCGACTTTGAGTGGATGCCACAACCTTCTGTACTGCTACGATTGTTACGCCGGGACGCATGATTGTTTCGGATGTGTGGGGCTCATCAAACAGAGCTACTGCATCCTCAACAAGCAGTACTCCAAGGAAGAATATGAGGAATTGGTACCGAGGATTATTGAACGGATGCGACAGGCCGGTGAGTGGGGACAATTTTTCCCCGTGCACCTGAGTCCGTTTGCCTACAACGAATCCGTTGCGCAGGACTATTTTCCGCTTACGAAGGAAGATGCTGGAAAGTTCGGTTGGCAGTGGCGGGATCAAAAAGATGATATTCCGAAAGTCGAACGGATTGTTTCCGGTGCGCAGTTGCCAGATTCGATCGACGAGACTCCGGACGATATTCTCAATTGGGCCATCGAGTGTGAGGTGACGAAGCGTCCGTTCAAAATTATCCGTCAGGAACTCGATTTCCATCGGAGGATGAGGCTACCTCTTCCCCGGCTGCATCCTGATGAACGTTATCGGAGAAGAATGGCACAGAGAAATCCACGGCACCTCTGGAAGCGGAAATGCGGGAAGTGCGGTACGGAGATCGAGACGACGTATTCCCCGGAACGGCCGGAGAGCGTGTATTGCGAACAATGTTATCTTGCTGCGGTTTATTGATTTTTTTGTAGAGACGCCCGATCGGGCGTCTCTACCTGCGGGGCAGCAGCCCCGCGTTTATCTTCATTCATTATCTCGAAGACGCCCCGGCGGGGCGTCTCTACACCACCCAACGTTATGCCCACCTGCCCCCACTGCCAATCGGCATTCGAGATCACGCCTGATGATCTTGCATTTTATGAGAAGGTATCACCAATATTTAATGGTAAGAAAGAATTGATTCCACCGCCGACGCTGTGTCCGTCTTGTCGTCAGCAGCGACGACTGGCATTCCGAAATGAACGCTGCCTCTACCATCGTAAATGTGATTTGACTGGCAGACAGATGGTCACGATGTACTCGCCGGACAAGCAGTACAAAATTTACGATCAGGAGGCATGGTGGAGCGACAACTGGGATCCGCTGGCTTCCGGTCGTGAGTACGATCCAGCCAAATCGTTCTTTGCCCAGTTCGATGAACTCTTCCACAGCGCACCGCGGATCAGTCTCATCAACATGGAGCACGAGAACGCGGAGTACTGCAATTTCGCGCTCAAGAACAAGAATGCGTATCTGCTCTTCACGTCGGCAGAGTGTGAAGATTCTTTCTATATGAACCGGTCATGGAGAAGTAAGAACTGTGCGGATTGCTCCAGTCTGGAAGATGGTGAGCTGTGTTACGAGGTCATCAATTCCGATCATTGCTACAACTGTCAGTACCTCCAAAATTGTGCCAACTGCTCGGATTGTTACCTCGGATACAACCTTCACGGGTGCAAGAATTGCTTTGCGTGCTACGGTTTGACGAATGCGTCCTACTGCATCGGCAACAAGAAGTTTGAGAAGGAGGAATATGAGCGGACCGTTGCCTTGCTCAGGCAGGATCTTCGGTCGGTGCGGAATAATTTCGAGGAGCAGAAGCGGACGCAGCCGCGGAAGTACATGGACTGCATCAACGCTGACGGTTGCACAGGAAATGCGATCAGTCATTCCAAGCACGCATTGAATTGTTTCGAAGTGATGAACGTGGAGGACTGCAACTATGCCTGCAATGCGACATTCATGAAGGATGCGTACGACATCGACAACGATGATCATTCCGAACTCGTCTACGAAGCAGTCGGGAGCGAAACCAATTCCATGCATGCGTTCAACGACATCTGTTGGTTCAACCGTGAAGTGTTGTATTCCAGCCTCTGCTTCCGCTGCAAGAACTGTTTCGGGTGCATCGGGCTCAGGCACAAGCAATACTGCATCCTCAATAAGCAGTACACGAAAGAGGAGTACGAGAAACTGGTGCCGAAGATCATTGAACGCATGAGGAAGGATAAGGAGTGGGGTGAATTTTTCCCGGTCAGCATTTCTCCGTTCGGCTACAACGAGACGATGGCGCAGGAGTTAAATCCACTGACGAAGGACCAGGTTCTGGCACTGGGATGGAAGTGGTTTGAAGATGATAATTCGAAGGATCAGTACCTGGGTCCGTTGTACGAAATCCCCGATGCCATCGCCGATGTTCCCGATGACATCACGAAGCAGATTTTGCGCTGCTCCGTCACCGGCAAGCCGTACAAAATCATCCCGCAGGAATTGAAATTCTATCGGGACCTGAACATTCCGATCCCGCGGAAATGCCCTGATCAAAGGCACAAGGAGCGCATCGCCTTGCGGAATCCGAGGAAGTTGTGGGATCGGCAGTGTGCCAAGTGCCGGAAGGCGATTGTAACCAGTTATTCTCCGGAGAGACCGGAGCAAGTGTTGTGTGAGGAGTGTTATTTGAGAGAAGTGTACTAATCTCTTACCTCCTCTGTCACAACAATCCCTCGTTCTCTTGCGATACGCAATACTTCGTCTAGAACATGTCGTGTTACACAATGATGCCTATCGGTATGGTGTTCTTGGTTCTGAGCATCAACATGTATGTGTAAGTATTCTTCATCGGCTGACTCTTCTTCCTGCGAAATGGAGAAGTAGCGTGTTTCTGCTGTTGGCGATCGATCGTTTCGCACGGTGCTACTGGGAACACTTTGAATACATTCAGGGTTGGCATCGCTTACAAGAAATATTTTTTTGAGGAGCAGGGCAACAGACTCTTTTATGCTTAGGACTGCCTCATCGGAGCCAATTAATCCATATCCAATCGTGATAATGGTCAAGCCATGAGCTCTCTCTGCGACTATTCCAGGGACGTTTGATTGCATAGGATATGCGAGTGTGGTTGCATTTTTTGTTGTAGCCAACACCACACCACTGTCGCTATAATGACTACATGTCCGCCTCCCTCTTCGAAGAACTGGGTCTGAGCCCCAACGAAGCCAAGATCTACGACACGCTCATCACGTACGGCGGATCGGGGGTTTCGACGATCGCGCTGCGGGCAAAAGTGCATCGCAGCAACGCCTACGACGCACTCCGACGGCTCATCGAGAAAGGGATGGTTCACGAGGTATTGGGGCAGCGGGAGACCATCTACGAACCCGTGGATCCGGTGAAGTTCAAGGAGCTACTGGCCGAGAAGATGCAGAAGTTCGAGGATGCGCTGCCGCAGATGGCACGGCACTTCCTCTCGCACCGGACAGCCGAGCGAGTCTCGGTCTACCGCGGGCTCGAGGGTGTCAAGAACTACATGCGATTGGCGCTTCAGACCGGCGAAGACATCTTTACTCTTGGCGGGAAGTGCGCATGGCTGGATCCTCGTCTGAAATCATTCACGGAACATTTCTCGAAGGAGATGCGCAAGCGGAAAATGCAGAAACTGAGCCTCTTCGATGTGTCAGTGAAGGATCAGTGCCCCGCATCGATGCTACGAACCGTGGCCACGCAGTGGAAGTTTTTGCCGGAAGGGCATGCCACGCACTCCGCGGTTGATGTGTTTGGTGGGTACGTGGTGACGTTTACCGGAATGGATGTGCAGAAGCTTGGCGATGATCTGACACTGTTCGTGCTTGCAAGCGAGGATTTGGCGGAGGACTTCCGTGCGTGGTGGAATCTTATTTGGGATTTGATGCCGGGCAAAGCCAGGAAGTGATCGTTGAATGGGTTGCTTGCGGGTCGTCAGGCACGTTCTTGAGGCATTAAAAAACCCCATGGAAAAATCCCTCATTCTCCGCTATAATTAGCTATCAGGGCTACTATTTCCCTGATCATGCATGGCCAATGATCTTCGCTACTTTCACGTGGTGGTGCCGCAAGGCACGGAGGGGAATACAAAGCTGGAATCCAAGTTCCAGGAACTGCTCATAAACATGCGCAATACGTTTACCGGCAAGCGCGTGTCGCTGGAGTTCTTCGGGATGGGTCAGTACACGTACTTCTTCATCGTCGTGGAGGAGAAATTGCTGGAAACCGTGGAAGGGCTTGTCTACGCCTCGTTTCCGGATGCTGAGGTGAAGGAAACGCAGGACTACACATTGCAGTACGATCCCGCGCACCTGGGGTTTGCGGGTGCCACTGTCACACTCCATCACTCGGACATCTATCCCATCAAGACGTACGACATGTTCGAGGAAGATTCCGCGACGCGCATCTTCTCCGTTATTTCCAAGATTCCATCCGGTGATCAGGTCTGGGTCCAGATGATCGCGGAGCCGCAGGATGATACGGCGCTCTACCACCTCATCCGGAAGTTCAGGATCCGTGTTGCCGACTTCATGCACTTCTTCTCCATCCGCGACCGGATGCGACCGGGCGGCAGGGCGAGCATCCAGCCGGTCCGTCACAAGCGGGCGCATGAGAAGATGGAGATCAAGCCGTACACGGTGAGTATCCGCTGCGCCTACCTGAGTCCGGACAAAGCTTCCGCAAGCCGCAAACTGGCAGCGGTCACGAGCAGCTTCTCGCAGTTCAATGATCGCGACATCAACGAATTTCATGGTCACGAAACCAAGAATCCCGCCAAGTTCGTGGCGCAGTATCGTTCCCGCAAACATGCAACGTCGTACGTTCTGAGTGCCAAGGAAGTCGCAACCCTCTACCACTTCCCGAACGCGGACGTCGTGCCGCACATCGTGCACGTGCTCGCCCGCAAGTCCGAGCCGCCACAGGATTTGCCGAAGGCCGGGGAGGAGGATGTCAGTCCGTTCGGTGTCACGAACTACCACAACAACTTCGTTCCCTTCGGCATCCGCCGCGCGGACCGCCGGCGCCATCTCTACGTCGTCGGGAAGTCCGGTTCCGGTAAAAGTAAATTGCTGGAACTGCTGATCAACGAGGATCTCAAGAACAACGAGGGTATCGCCGTCATCGATCCGCACGGCGACCTGATCGACGCATGTCTTCGGTACGTGCCGCAGCACCGCATCAACGATGTCGTCATCTTAGATCCGAGCGACACCGAGTTCCCGATCGCCTTCAATCCACTGGAGAAAGTCGAAGACGCGTACAAGATGCAGGTGACCATCGGGTTCCTGCAGATCTTCAAGAAACTCTTCGGCAGCAACTGGTCCGATCGTCTGGAGCACGTGCTCCGCTACACGACGCTCGCTCTCCTCGACAGTCCGAACACCACCGTGCTCTCGATTCTCAAAATGCTCACGGACAAGAACTACCGCCAGAAGATCGTCTCACGCATCAATGACTCCGTCGTGAAGAGTTTCTGGGTCAGTGAATTCGCCGCCTGGAGTGAGAAGTTCGATGCCGATGCCATCACGCCGCTGCTCAACAAGGTCGGCCAATTCGTCGCGACGAACATGATCCGCAACATGATCGGGCAGCCGGTGACCAAGTTCAACATCCGCGACATCATGGACAAGAAGAAGATCCTGCTCATGAAAGTGTCCAAGGGTTTGCTCGGCGAAGAAAACTCATCGCTCATCGGTGCGATGTTCATCACGAAGCTGTATCAGGCGGCCATGAGTAGAGCCGATACGCCGGAGGACCAGCGCACGGACTTCTACCTGTACGTCGACGAGTTCCAGAACTTCGCGACCGACACGTTCACGGAAATTCTCTCCGAGGCGCGCAAGTACCGCTTGAACCTCACTATCGCGCACCAGTACATGGGTCAGCTTAGTGACGTCGTTCGCAAGACGGTGTTCGGCAACGTCGGTTCCATGATCAACTTCCGCGTCGGCGCGGAGGACGCAGACATCCTGGCAGAGGAGTATAACCCGATCTTCAAGGAACGCGACATCATCAACCTCGGCATTCGCGAGTTCTACCTCAAGATGTCCGTGAGCGGTGAACTGCGCGAGGCATTCTCCGGCAGAACGCTGGATGCACCACGACCGAAGGCAGACTGGACGCAGGCGTGCATCGAGCAGTCGCGACGGAAGTACTGCATGCCGAAGGCGGACGTCGAGACGATGCTCAAGCAGTGGGATGAAGCGGCGAGCGCACCGCCGAAGGAGGATGAGATGGATCCGGAGCAGGTGTTCGAGGAGCCGATTATTTAGGGAGCGATCATCCCCCTTCGCTAAAGCTTCGGGGGACAGGGCGGTCAGCGAACTGCGATCAGATGAAGGTCTGATTTTTCTTGTGCTAGCATGATGCCGCTTCAGTGAGCTTCTTCATGCCATTCAATTCATTCTCATACCTCCTCGTTTTCCTGCCCGTGGCATGCGGAGGATTTTGGATTTTTCGCTCCAGAGGAATCTCCAATCAATGGATGCTGATCTGGCTTTGCTGCTGCTCGCTCTTCTTCTCTCTGCAGGTCGGCATGGGAGCAGTTTTGGTACTCCTGCTTTCGATTGTCATCCAATGGTTCCTTCTGCAGCGCATTGCCCGAAGCGGTACTTGGATGCGACGAGTCTGGTTTGTCACGGGTCTCATTCTGGTGATTGGTCTGCTTGCCCTCGTGAAATATGTCGATTTTCTTGCTCCGACAGTGGGTGCAGTCATCACTCCGTGGCGGAGGATGCTTGTGCCACTCGGGATTTCCTTCATCTCGTTCCAGCAGATCGCGTGGCTCGTTGATCTGTACCGTGGAACCATCGCTTCGGCGCCCACATTCTTTTCGTACCTTGCCCACATCACGTTCTTTCCGTCGATCGCTGCAGGTCCCATCTCCCGTCCGGGCGAGCTGTCAGATCAGCTGTTCCGGCTTACGAAGCGAGTTTCCGCCCGTGAGGCATGTGTGGGATTTTTCCTGGTTCTCCTCGGGACGGCGCAGAAAGTTCTGATCGCAGACACGCTGATCTCGCTCACGGTTCCGGTTGCAGAGGCGGTGGGGCGTGGTGTGCATCTGAGTTTTCTGGAGGCATGGGGAACGACCATTTCCTACGCTCTGGGGCTCTTGTTTGATTTCTCCGGGTACACCGATGTCGCCATCGGTTCAGCTCTGCTGATCGGCATCCGGTTGCCGGTAAACTTCGATGCGCCGTACCGCTCCAAGAGCATTGTGGAGTTTTGGCGGCGTTGGCATATCACACTCTCATCGTTCATTCGCGACTACCTCTACATTCCACTGGGTGGAAACCGTTACGGGAAGATCCGGCAGTATACCGCACTGCTGATTGCCATGACGCTTGCCGGTCTGTGGCACGGAGCGGGATGGACGTTCATTTGTTGGGGATGGCTCCATGGGATGCTGCTCGTCATCAACCATGGCTGGAGAGGAATGCGCAGTCGTGTGCTACCTTCATCGTGGATCACTGCTGGTTGGTATGCGGGCATCGCACGTTTGCTGACACTCTTCTGTCTCCTTGGCACTTGGCCATTCTTCTTCGCTCCATCCATGGGCGCAGCGCTCTCGATCGTGCGATCGATGGTTGCCGTTTCAGGCATCGCACTGCCACGACAGATGGCATCATTCCTCGGTGGGATCGGATCAGGATTTCTGTCATTCACATTGCAGAATCAGCTCGTGGTATCGCTTAGTCAGTGGGTGAGTGTCGGAGCGGTCATCGTCATCGCGCTCTTCATCGCTGCTTTCGTTCCAAGCACCACTTCCTTGTTTCAGAAGTGGCTCACTCTTCATTCAGATCAAGAGCAGGTTGCTCTTCCCTTGCGCCCGTTCCATGCGATCTTCTTCGCACTTCTCACTGTTGGTACGTTTACCATGCTGCTGCTTCATGGTAGTCCACAATTCTTGTACTTCACCTTCTGATGTACCGACGATTTTTCCTCATCTACGGCGTTACGGTTCTCATTTTGTTGCTGCCACTCGGGTTCAATATGGTTTTCCTTTGGCGTGCGGGGGAACTGCTGTCACTCAAGCGCGTTGTCGAATTACAGCAGCGCGATGGACTGTTCTGCATCTACGGCCAAGCATCATCGGATGGTACGGTATCCTACCGTTTCGCTTCCTACGAAAGAGTTCGACCGGAGATTATCGCCGTTGGATCGTCCCGGGCGATGCAGCTTAGGCAATCCTTCTTCACCCGTCCCTTCCTCAATCTCGGTGGCACCGTCCGGTCGACAGCGTCATTTCAGCCGCTGCTTGAACGATTGTTCAAAGTCCATCGTCCGTCGGTCATGATCCTCGCACTGGATCCCTGGTGGTTCGGTAGCGATTACTCGGCGTTCTATGCACAGGCGTTTCCTGGGGAAGAGAGCAGCATTTCGCTTCGGTCGATGCTGCTTCCTCTGCAGTGGATGCTCGCCGGCAATCTTTCGTTCCACCGGTACATTGCGACTCTTGTGCATGGGTGGGAAGGAGAGAATCCTTGTCGGATTGGTGTCGCTGCACGGGAACGCGGTGACGGCTTCGGTCCCGACGGTGCACGTCTCTACACATCGACCGTGACGCGTCAAAAGAGTGTACAGTCCGGATGGTCATTCCAGAATATGGTTGCGTTGGCAGAGAGAGGGGATGGGATTTTTGGCTCACGTCAAACGTTGTCGGAGGATGCGGTTGCAAATCTTCTCCAGGCAATTCGTTATGCAGAAGCACAGGGTGTACATGTCGCAGTCATCGTTCCGCCCATCGCTCCTCGGGTGTACACGGCACTCCAGAAAATGCCGAACGCTCTCCGGTACGTCGATCTCCTCATCGCCCGCCTGAAGGAGGAGCGGATTCAGCTGGTCGATGGATATGATCCGACATCACTCGATGCATCCTCGTGCGAGTTTTTCGACGGACAGCATGGAGGAGACATCATTTCCGCCCGTCTCCTGAAGCGGCTCGGTGCCATCAGTACGGATGATGTCATTGTCCGTTCAGTTGATCGGGCCAACCTTACTCAGATTGTTCGTACATTGAGCGGCTCCGCCATCATTCCTAATGCGCGTGTGACAACCGTTCCGGAAACCGATTTTCTGGGGATAGGGTGTCAAAAAAAGAATCCGCGACTGTGACATTGGAAATAGTTCCCTCTATTCAACGGCAGTAGGACTTCAGTGGTATAGTACTTCCTTCTGAAGGTATATGTTTCTTAGAATGTGGAGTATGGTGTTGTCATTCTTTCCAGAGACATTCTTTATCGGCTCTATGTCCTGCAAGGCAAATCAATGCAAGACATCGCGCATAAATTCGACTGTTCCGTGCATGCCGTGCAGTACTGGATGCAGCGGCACGACATCGCCCGTCGTTCCATCAGCGATGCCGTCTACCGAAAACACCATCCAAAGGGTGATCCATTCCGGTTCGTGGCGCCAAAAACACATGAGGACAGGATTCTTTTTGGGCTGGGAGTCGGTTTGTACTGGGGCGAGGGAACGAAGGCCAGCAAGCATGCGGTTCGTTTGGGCAATACAGACCCCGCTCTCATCGAATGTTTCATGGATTTTCTCGTCAGATTCTTTTCTATCAAGCGTAAGGATTTCCGCTTCGGATTGCAGATTTTTACAGATGTGCCTGCTCAGGACGCTTTGGCGTATTGGATATCAGCGCTCGACATTCAGAAGACCCAGTTCTATAAAGTCACTGTCACAAAATCAGGTTCTCTGGGAACGTACCGTAAGAAAAGCAGATTTGGAGTTCTGACCGTTTACTATCATAATACGAAGGTCAGAGATATCCTCGTACGTCTTTGCCGCCGTAGCTCAGGGGTAGAGCATTTCCATGGTAAGGAAAGGGTCACCGGTTCAAATCCGGTCGGCGGCTCCACACATTGACAATAGTGTGAAATTGAGTACATTAGTGGACTATGCAATTAAACGAACAGGCATGGCTTGTGCCAGACAGGGGAGAAATTCCTAACAGAAATCATGAAACCATAGATCGGCAAGAGTGGAGGGAATTTGAGGAGCATCAGGAGCTTTGCCATAAAAAAGCCGTGCGTGTTGCATGGGCAGAGCGTGGTCGAAAAGTTTCAATATGCTTGGGAAAACCTGAGCATGAATTAACGCTATTCGAATTACTGTATACACAAACAGAGATCTAATTTCTCGATCTTGCTGAAATGATTGGACAAGTTCTCTGAGACAAAAAACTCATATTGAGATCCTAACTTCCTTCACGAGAGAGCTCCACATAGGTTGCCATCAATTTCAATTCTCAACTTCCACAGTCTGGATCCAATCCTGTACGGGTTTCTTTTGCCACTTTCTGATCGCGTTCTTGAGTGTATGGAGACAAAGGAGAGCGCATTTGATCCGACGGGGACCGACCGGCACACCGAGCATTCTCCGGATATCGTCCGGCGTGAGAGCTGCTGTCTGATCGGTTGTCTTGCCAGCCAATTCCTCGGAGAGCATCGACATCGCAGCCTGGCTGATGGCGCAGCCGGTGCCCTGCCAGCGGATATCGGCGATTTTGCCATCCGTGATCCGGAGCTCGATCGTCAGATCATCGCCACAGCTTAGGTTCTCCTCGCGATGGGTCACGGTTGCCTTCTTGAGCACTCCCGCATTGCGTGGGTGTTTGTAGTGGTCGAGGACGTTTTCTGCATAGAGATCCATGCGTGAGTTGGAGGAAGTTTCCAGTTGATCAGATGAATGGCTAAATGGCTAAATAGTTAAATTGCTACATGTATCTACAATATCTTTTTCATTGCTAACCATTTAGCCATTTAACAATTTCTGAGCTTTTTCAATTGATGCCACACACATCTCAATCTCCTCTTTCGTATTGTACACAGCGACGGAGAGGCGGGTGGAGGCGGGAATCTGGAAATGCCGATGGAGCGGCTGGGTGCAGTGGTGACCGGCGCGCAGACAGATACCTTGCTTCCCGAGGATATCAGTAAGGTCGTGTGGGTGAACGCCGTCAATGACGAAGCTTAAGCAGCCTAAGCGATTCTTGGGATCGGATGGACCGAGGATACGGATGCCTTTGATCCGGGAGAGCAATTGAGATGTATGCTTGATGAGTGTCTCCTCATGATGAGCGATCTCTTTCATCCCGATAGCGTTCATCCATTCGATCGCCGTTTGCAGCCCGATGGCATCGGCGACGGACGGTGTGCCGGCTTCGAACTTTCGCGGTAATTCTGCACTCGTAAATTCTTCCTGCGTGACATTCTGAATCATATCGCCACCGCCCAGGAACGGCGGCATCGAGCGCAGCAATTCACTTTTTCCGTACAGCACGCCGATGCCCATAGGGGCATAGATTTTGTGGCCGGAGAACGCGAGAAAATCAATATCCATTGATTGCACATTGACCAAAGCATGCGCGATGAGCTGTGCCGCATCGATGAGGATCTTTGCACCGGCAGCGTGCGTGAGTTTGATGATTTCTTCGAGCGGCGGTCGTGTCCCGAGAACATTGGAAAGCCCCGTGAGACTCACGAGCTTCACTGATGTTCTCTTCAGTGCTTTTTTGAGCTCCAGCATGGACAGATTTCCCTCGGCATCGATGCCGATCCACTCAATATGAATGCCAATTTTTTCCTTGAGCTGCAGCCATGGGACGATGTTGCTGTGGTGCTCCATCACCGAGAGGATCACCACATCGTTTCGCTTCAGGTTTACCTCTCCCCATGATCTTGCTACGAGGTTGATCGCTTCTGAGGCATTGCGCGTAAAGATGATTTCGTGTGGTGACTTCGCTCCGATGAACGCTCCGACTGATCGGCGTGCGTCGTCGTATGCAACGGTCGTCTCCTCCGCCAGCGGATGGACGCCGCGATTCACGTTGGCGTTGCTTGACCGGTAGAAATTTTCGATGGCATCGATGACGCATTCTGGCTTCTGCGTCGTTGCCGCGTTATCGAGGTATGCCAAGGCGTGCTTGCCGAACTTCCTCGTGAGGATCGGGAATTGTTTCCGGATGGCACTGATATCGAAGGGCATGGGGGAAGTATAGCGGAAGGAATTTCTACTGAGAGTTACATGATTTAGGGTTCGATTCGGAGATTGGGAGACTATTTGCGTGTGCTCAGTCCCCCTACTTTCTTTCGGTTTCGAAAGAAAGTAGGCAAAGAAAGAAAGTCGCCTCTGGAAAAATTTCCTGCGGTTCCACGCCGCTCGCTGCGCTAAAAATTTCAAACTCACCCAGCACCCTTCCGAGAATTCTACCAAATATCATAGAAATCGGATGATGCAGTTGTCATTTCGGAAGGGTGCTGGGTTCAAACAGTGAAATTTTTCACGCTCCGCTCACGGGGAACCGCGACGGAAATTTTTCATGGCGACGGCTTACTATCTTCTCTCCATCTATGCGGAATAATCTTCGATTGCTTTGATATTGGATCCCATTTACATCTTGTTTTTCGGTGTGTGCAGTTATTCGCACGCTGTTACACTCTCGCCATGAAGTCACTTCGTTTTTGGATTCTCTGGCTCCCGTGCATCACAGCTTCCCTTGCCGCACTGGCACTCCTATTCCATGCGCTCCATCTGGCTCGTCAGACGGATGTCCAGCACATCGGCAATGCATTTGAGCTCCTTCAGTCCATTCAGCAGGGGCATCCATGGTCGTACCTGCTCTTCCCGAAAAAGTATCCGCTCCTCTCGGTGCTGCCGCTCTCCATTCTGTATGCCGCCACACTCTCCATTCTTTTTCTGGTGGGCAGGATTCCGGCTCTCTCCGCATCGGCGATCCAGGCATACCTCTTCTCCGGACCGAGCGCCATCCACTTCGTCACCCGCATGACGACTGTTCTCTTCGCGGTTGCGTTGGTGTGGATGGTCTACCGGATGAGCAGGAAGCTCTTCCCGAAAACCTCGCCCGTATTCGCAGTCCTACTGCTTCTGTCCAGCATGCTCTTCCTCACGTTCATGACATCCATGCGGCAGCATATGGTGGAAGTGGCGCTGACATTCCTCACATTTTCTTTCTCCTTTTCGTTATCAGAAGACAAGTCACGGAACAATATGCTGCTCGCCTTCGGATCGGCGATCATTGCTTTCTGCGTGTTACAGAACGGCATCTTCGCATTCGTCTTCCCCGTCTGGGCGATGGCTTCCGAAGGGGGACATCTCGTTCCCCGACGATGGGTGCAGCCGAAGATCATCATGATCGTTATCGCCTGTCTCTTTCTCTCCACACTGCTTGGGTATCCGTTCCTTTGGCGGGATCTCTTCGTCCGTCACATGCTGGGGTTCGGTCTTGGCAACGAGGACATCGGCAGTTCCCCCTGGGGACTCAATGGATTTGTTGTCGGGCTCAGAACACTGATCGGCAGCGAGACGTTCCCGACACTATTTGCCACTCTGGGTTTGTGGCGTTGGCGCAGGGGGCTTGTTCGTTTGCATCCGTTCCTCCTGAGCGTTGCCGTCTACGCAGTGCTCTACTTCATTTTCTTCGGGTTCGTCGGATGGACGACGTCACGCTACTTCTTCCCGCTCGTGCCTTTCCTGGCACTGATCGGCGGCGAGGCACTCTCGTCCGTTCGCTTCTTCCATCTTCCGTTCGTTTTGCTCCTGCTCGCCGTCCATCTGCAGTTCATGTTCCTGGGCCTGCGTCCCGATACGTACGATATCGCCCGCCAGGCACTCCTCACGCGTACAACCGGTCCCATCGCCAGTACGTTCCCGCATTACTTCCTGGATATTCCACCGACCAGAGACAGCATCAAGGTTCCGACGACATCGGTGAGGGAGCAGTATCTCCTGAGTCTTCCGGAAGATGCACCCAAAGCGCGTCCATTCGTTCCTGTCACTGCGTTTGAAACTGCCGGTGTCGTGTTGATTCCACCCAATTATTCTCTCGCTCTTCCATCTCCGTGGTTTCTGTATGAGGACATCGTCGCCGCTCCGACAACTCAGAACATGTTCCTCTGGTCGGAGGTCGACTGGCCGTTCGTCTGGATCTTCCAGACCCGGCACTTAGGACCGAGTATGAAAATGTACTGTCGTCGGTGATCTCTCACATCCACTTGAGCCGCTTCGCACCGGCGAGGCACATCTTGAGCAGGGCGAATCCGTGGTGAAATGGTCGTAGCTTCGTCGATCCGTACGATCGCTCCAGGTAGTGTACCGGCACCTCACGCATCTGAAGTTGCCGTGCCGCCGCTCCCAGGAAGAAATCGAAATCACCGAACGGGTCCATCCGTGTCGTCACGGAGGCGTAGTGTTGTCTTAGCATTCCTTTCACCGGAGAGAGGACATCAACGAGCGGCTGAGAGAACAACCATGTGAAGAGCGTGCTGAAGATTTTATTGCCGCAGAGATTGAGTAACCGCATAGCTCCTTTCTCAAGTGGGTAGACGAGCCGTGATGCATTCACAAATTCCGTGCGTCCGGTCGTCAGTACGTCGTACACTTTCCTGAGTTCCGAGGGATGGACGGTGAAATCTCCGTCGTAGATGATGAGCACGTCGCCCGTGGATGCTGCGATCCCTTCGTGGAGTGCGGCGCCTTTCCCGCGCCCCGATTGCTGCATTGCCCGGACGGTCACCGATTGATGCTGCTCGCCCATTACTTGTGTTAGCTCTTCCCACGTGCCGTCGCTGGAACCCCCCTCGATGAACAGGATTTCCGTGCCGAGCCCCATCTGAGGCATCGCCGCGATGATCGGACGGATGTTGCCTCTTTCGTTACGCACTGCCGAGAGGACGGTCACGGTTCGCTCCTGTCTCCCATGCTGCCGCGGGCGCGCGATGACATACTTCACGAGAGCGAACATCCGGAAGAACGGCAGGCTCACGAGGAATTTGTTGAGGAATGAATGGATGATCGGAATGCCGATGGGACAGAGCAAGCGTTCGCCGTGCGATACGATGTCAAAATCCGAGAGTAGCAGGAGATTCGTGACATCCTGTCGCCCGAGCCAGTTCTGCTCCGGAAATTTGGTCTTCCAGCCGAACCACTCTCCGATGAGGAAGAGCGGTTGCCAGAGAAAATTGTAGTACGTGACGATGATGCGGGAGTCCTCCTGGCACACGTGAGCCCGGATCTCCTGTAGTCCGGCCTGAATGTCATGCAGGAAGTTGATGGTATCCAGGAGCAGGACATAGTCGTACCGTTCCCGATGCCGCAGCGACGAGATGTCATCGCATTCATAGGTGCTGGTAGGATCATTGGTTTTCGCCTCATCAATCATTGCCGGAGAATAATCGATGCCTGTTTTCCTCTTATTCGGCAGCTTCGCAAGCGTCAATCCGGTGCCGCATCCCAACTCCAGTACCGATGCATCCGGTCTGATAATGTTGTTGAGCCACGTCTCGCGATCACGATAGTACGTCCGGTGCCGCCTGGCATCCCGGGCACGTACCCGCGCGATGGTATCGAACTGCGATGAGACAGCCGGTGTCGTACGATCGTTGGTCATGGATGAATACATGTAATTTTACGGCACCATATCCGTTCTTCTCTCCTGAGACAATTTCCTATAACAGTTCCGTACATCTTTTCATCGGTCTCCTGTACCCTGTCTCCCCGTATGACCCAACGCACCACTTCCATCCTCACGTACATCCTCTTTACCGTGACACTCCTCTGGGGAGGTTTCACATTCATCACCTACCTGGGTATCCCGGTGCATGAGCTGGTGTACCAGTCACAGGCGCAGGTGAATGCCGTTGGTCAGACTTGTGGGACCGATGCTTCCATCAGTACGTATCTCTGCAGCGGATTTGAATCGTTGATGCCCTTCCTCAAGGCAATATTTCTGATGGGCAGTCCGTTCCTGGCATACACCATTCTCTCGATGCTCGTCTTCGGAGCGGTGTTGCTCTGGGCCGGGTACAAGACGGGGTTCTTCCATACGACGATCCACTTCCGCCCCGTCATACTCATCGGATTATTCTGCGCTTCTGTCTGGCTCATAGGGACATCATTCTCGCTCGGTACGCTCTACAATCTCAATACTCCCCAGAGTGAGATGATGCAGGATGCCAGCGGACAGCTGGCACCTCCTCCGTTCCGCCGATTCATCGAGCCGACGGCGAAGGTCTACAACGCGGCTGCTCCGGAAACACTCGCCGAGCTGCAGAACAACTATCAGGAATTGCTGGATCGGGGGTGTTTGAACGATACCGGTCTCGTTACCCGTGGCGATGCCAAGGTCTACGATCTCAGTTTTTTCTGCATGCAGGAGAGCTTGTTTGTCCGCGCAGGAGCTCAGATCGTCTTACTGCTACTGTTCCTCTTCAACCTCATCGTTCTCGGTTCCTTCATCATTATCACTGTTCTCAGGATGAAGATTGCGCGCCTGTCTCATCTCTTCGTCTTCTCCTTCGGCATCGGTGCGCTGGTCTGGGTCATGATCCTCTGGACACTGTCGCTCTTGGGTTGGCTCCACTCCGGTCCGGTCTGGGTACTGTTCCTCTGCATCCCCATCGCTTTGTTCAAGTACTCGTGGTGGTGGCTTCAGCGTTCCTGGGATGCGGAGTGGGAGGTGGAGTTCTCCGTTAAGAATGTGAGCATCTTCTTAGGTTGGCTTCTGCTTACGTACCTCGCTCTCAACTTCCTCAACGTCGTCCGCCCGTTCCCGATCGGCTGGGATGATCTGGGCAGCTACCTCAATCGTCCTCGCCTGCTCGCCAGCTACGGATCGTTCATTCCTTCCATGTCCCAGTTTCAGTGGGAGTACCTGACATCGCTCGGGTTCGTGCTCTTCGGTTTCGACAGTACCATCGGATCCACGTTCGCCATGCAGATCAACTGGGCGGCGGGTCTCCTGTCGGTACTTTCCGTGTACATCTTCGCGCGCACGTACTTCGGACGTGGGAAGGGGATTCTGTCGGCAATGCTCTATTACTTCCTCCCGATGACAGGACATTTCTCGTTCGCTGACATGAAGATCGACAACGCCTCGTTCTTCGTGACGGTTCTCGCGATCTTCGCTGCCATGACGTACCTCTTTCCCGTCTCCGATGGCGAGACAGAGGAACCTGTGCGTACGGACTGGAAACTCCTCCTCCTGGCGGGGCTTCTCGCGGGGTTCAGTTTCTCCATCAAGGCAACGGGAGTGCTGGGCATCTTCCTCATCTGTTCGTGTATCACGGCTGAGTTCCTGGGTTCCTTGGGTTTTGTGGGGGTTGTGTTTGCGGGGTTCCTCGCTCTCGCGGAATTCGGTCCTCTGAACGTCAAGGATATTCTCGGTCGTGCGGCTCTTCCGTTCACCGTGTCGCAGGGCCATCTCCAGCTCCTGCTTCTCGGACTTTCCGGTGTGTTCCTCGTCGCGGCCATCATCCGGCGACCTGCTGCACTACGTCAGCTCAGCATCGCAGCAGGGTTATTCCTGGGAGGGATGGCCATTGTGATTCTCCCGTACGGTCTACACAACATGACATTGGCGGGTACGGTGTCCATTCCCGCCATGATGGGTGCACCCGATTTCGTTTCTCCGCAGGTCTCCTACCTTCAGGCTGATGAAGTCGCAGCGCAGCATCTTCCGGCAACGGTTCCGATGCGCTTCCTTCCTCCCGAACTCAAGCTCAATCCCTCCGATCCGGCATGTATGAGTTCTGCCCGTACGGAGGAATTGGACCGGTACTGGGGCTTTGGCAAAGGCATCTCACATTACATCGCTCTCCCCTGGCGTCAGGTCATGAACATCGATGCGTTCGGGTACTACGTGACGCTCATACCGGCGTTGCTTTTGTTCATTCTTCTTCTGCTCTACCCGTCACTCTGGGATGACCGCTACGAACGGTACCAGATCGGTACTTTGAGCGTACTTGGGGTTCTCCTGCTCCATGCCGCCCTCTCTCTCTTTGAGGTGGGTTGGTATGTGCAGGCGATTGATTGGCTGGCTGGATTTCCCGGAGGGTCGTTGCTGCTTGGGGCGTGCCTGATGGTCTTTCTCACTTTGCCTTTCACAGCGCTCCTGTGGCGCCGGGAATACCGGTGGCTGGGTCTTCTATTCGTCGGAACCTGGGTATTCCTCATACAGTGGGCATTCGTTGCCAACGGTGTCGCGTGGTACGGGCTTGGGATGTTCTTCGGGTTTGCGATTGTTCTGGAGGCACTGGTGTCATTCGCGCCCGATGCTTCCATTCGTTGGCTTATGACATTCTTCATCGCCATGAGTATCTTAGTCTGTCTCATCAATCGTCTCTGGCAGTTCGATTCCCAGAAGAACCTCTTCGAGTATCCGCTCGGCAAGATTTCTGCCACTGCGCTGAGGGAATCGACGATTCCGGATTACGAAAACATTCGTCAGAGTGTGGAGGCACGCCGTGAGCTGATGCCGGAGACGCCGTACACGTACCGCATCGGTACGTTCATCTCCTACTTCATTCCGAAGAATCGTGAGGTCTTCCCTCTGGCCGATCATCAGATGGGCTTCTTCAACTGCATCAATCAGGAACGCGATCATGCCCTTACCCTCAAGCGGCTCAAGGCTCTCGGATTCAACGGAATCATCTTCGATACGAACACGCAGACCATCGAGAAGGATCCGAATGGCTCGTTGCACCAGAAGGTGCAGGCATTCACCGACTTCGTGAACGACGCCAGCATCGGGCTCAGGATTGCGGTCAATGATCCGGGGAATGGGATTGCATACATTTTGCTTCCCTGAAGCAGGAGAGGCAGAAGCACGAGCGGAAAGAATGTAGAATGTAAAATGTACAATGTAGAATGCGCAAGCGTGTTTCGAAGGTTTATGCAATCATTCTACATTCTAAATTCTACATTTTACATTCTGCCCATTTTCCTTCCGTGCGTACCTGCGCCATCATCCCCGCCTACAACGAAGCCACCCGCATAGGTGCAGTGATCCGCGGTGCGCGTCAGTATGTGGATGAGGTGATTGTTGTCATCGACGGTTCTACGGATGACTCAGCTGCGGTTGCACGGACCGAGGGTGCGCGGGTGATCGTGCATCCGGAGAACTGCGGTGCCGGGGCGGCGACCATGACCGGTCTGGAGGCGGCTCGCACATTGGGCTATGAGATTGCCATCACCGTCGATGCCGACGGACAGCACGCCACTGCAGACATCCCGAAGCTGATTGCCGCTCTGTCCGCGGGTGCCGATCTCGCCATCGCCAATCGCTTCGGGGGCAAGAAGACATCCATTCCCTTCATTCGCCGGATCTTCAATGGCATCGGCAATGCGGTGACGTTCTTCGCGACCGGCATCTGGCTTCCGGATACGCAGTGCGGGTTCAAGGCATTCGGTCCGCGTGCACTCCGTCAGGTCGATCTCCGCATGTCCGGCTTCGAGTTCTGCACCGAGATCATTCGCGAAGCCGCCCGTTTCCGGTGGAACGTGACCTCCGTTCCGTCGCGAGTGGTGTATTCTGAGTACACGCTTGCCAAGGGACAGTCCTTTGCGAGCGGCATTCACACCGCCGCCAAGATCCTCCTTAGATCCTTCCTCCGCTAATCATGATCATCGAGTTCACTCCGTACCAAATCATCGTTCCCATCTTCTCCATCATCATGGTGGCGTATGCCTGGAGCCTGGTCGGGCGTCAGCGCAAGACTATCTGGGAGGGCATGCTCTGGACCGTTTTCTGGCTGGGTATTGCTTATGTCGCATTCCAGCCCAATAGCCTGCAGTACTTGAGTTCGCTTACCGGCATCAAGAAGCATGAGAACGCCGCGACGTTCACGGCGATCGTCATCCTCTTCTTTACGGTGTTCTACATGGTCATCCGCATCGAGGCGCTGGAGCAGCGGTTGACGAGGGTGGTGAGGGATAAAGCATTGAAAGAAGCAGGGATTCATGGAAAGAACGGTGATTCGGAGGAATGTAAAATGTAGAATGTATAATGTAGAATGACGTTTGTTGCTCTTGGAGTAGCGAAATTCTACATTCTACATTTTCCATTCTACATTCCGTTGCCCACTCTTCTCCTCATCTCCCCTTACTGGAAGGAAGACCACCGTTGGATGGTCAGTTCCTACAAATTGGCTGAGCTGTGGCAGAGGCTCGGGTACCGGGTGGTGGTGATGTGTATGGGACGAACGGGGGATCAGGGACCCTTCGGCTTCGCTCAGGGCGAGTCAGGGATCAGGGATCAGGATGGGAAAAATATTCAAAATGAGCGCGAGGCTGCTGCCCCGCAGGCACCAGAAATTCACCGTATTCCTGATTTCTTCATTCCCGATCCTTGGAACTACGGCATCGCGTTTGGATTTGCGGGGAAAGCGCTGAAGCTGGCACGAGAGATCAAGCCGGATGTGATTGTTGTGAATAAAGTCTTGTTCTGGAGCTCATTCGCCTTGCTCCGTTTACGATTGGCAGGATTCAAGGTGATCCTCACGACGGATGCGCTCGTCGGCATGACGTGGTGGCCGAGGACGCGCCTCGCCAAGATCGGTGCCGCCATCTACGCATGGACGCTGGGGTGGCTGATACTCAAGGCGGCAACGCAGGTGGTGTTCTTCCATCCGCAACCCCCTACCCTCCTCCGAAAACTTGGTATCGCGGAGAAATCGATTGTTATTCCTACGGGGATTGATGCTGCGCCTTTTTCCCTCACCCCTGACCCCTCTCCCGATGGGAGAGGGGAAGTGGTTGTTACATATATTGGGCGACTGGAATCCGTCAAAGGTGTGGAGGATTTCGTTGCGGCTGCACTGAAGGTGAAGCGGGATCATCCGGAGCTGACGGTTCAGGTGGTCGGTTGGTCGAAGAAGGATCATCCGCTGGTGGAGGCACACAAGGATCAGGTTGTCTTCACGGGTCTGCGTCATGACATCCCGGCGATCCTGGCGGCGACGGATATCTTCGTGCTCCCGAGCTACTCGGAAGGACTCAGCAATGCGCTAATGGAGGCGATGGCAGCCGGTTGCGCGTGTATAGCAAGCGACGTCGGCGGCAATGCGTTCCTCATCCAAAACGGGATCTCAGGGTTTCTGTTCCCCACAGGAGACAGGGAAGCACTGGCAGCTCACATTCGCCGACTAGTGGAAGATCCGGCGAAGCGGGAGGCGTTAGGCAGTAGTGCTCGTAAGAGAATCATCGAGTACTTCAGTTCGAGTGTTACTGGTAGGCAATGGAGCCGGTTGTTCGGGAGTTTCGGGAACTGATTCATTGGGGAGGCTTTCACTCGCAATACGCCACAGTACCTCGGCAAGGAAAGCTGACATGTCTTCGAATTCTTTGTATTGCTGACGAGCTATGGCACGGAATTTTTCCACTGCTTGTGATATGGCTTCGGCATTATGCGCCCCGGACGGCGCAGAGCTTACGTTAGAAACTTCGAGTGCTGCTTCTCTAAGTTCCTTAGAGATAGGAAACTGATTCGGGCTGAGTTTTTTCATGCGCTCATTATTTTCCTGCCGTTCTATACTTACAACATTTTTCTTCTACTGGTGCCAGTAAGGTCTTCCTCTCGCTACAAAGTCATAGTTCGCATACCATGCTTTCCATGAAGAGGCACCTCGTTATCCTCTCGGCTTTTCTCTTCCCCTTCCGTTCCGGTGCCGAGGCGATGGTGGAGGAGGTGTCGGTGCGGCTGACGGATGAGTTTGACGTGACGATTGTGACGGCGCGGTTGAAACGATCACTGCCGAAGCGGGATCATCTTTTACCCCCACCCCCAATCCCTCCCCCGAGTCCGCTGCGGCGGACGGTCGGGAGAGGGGAGAATGGTGTTCATGTGGTTCGTGTCGGGCTTGGCTTCTCCTTCGATAAGTATTTATTCCCGTTCCTGGCACCGTTTGCTGTTTTGCGATTGAAGCCCGACATCATTCACGCGGTGCTGGAATCGTACGCGGGGTTGGCGTTGGTGTTCTGTAAGTGGATCGTGCCGCGGGCGAAGCGGGTTCTGACACTCCAGAGTACGAATACTTCATTGTTCTTGGGTCCCATTCACCGCTGCGCACACATCATCACCGCGATCAGTTCGGCACTCATTGAACGGGCGAAGACGTTCGGTCGGTCGGATGTCGTGCTCATTCCAAACGGCATCGATCTCGCTGCTATCAACCGTCTGTGTACGGAGCATCCCAAGGATTCCGGTTGCATCCTCTTCGCGGGGCGACTGGAGCCGATGAAGGGAGTGGATGTGTTGTTCCAGGCATTTGCGAAGGCGATCACCGGTCTGTCGCCGGATATTCATTTGCGCATCGTCGGTGGCGGATCGCAGGAGAAGATGCTCCAGGATCTCGCCAAATCTCTTGAGATCGATCATCGCGTGACGTACACCGGACGCATCGACCATCGTGCAGTGCTCGCGGAATTTGCCCGTGCAGAAATCTTCTGCGGACTGTCGCGGAGCGAGGCGCTTGGGAATGTCTTTCTGGAAGCGCAGGCTTCGGGTTGTGCCGTGATCGCGACGAACATCGGCGGGATTCCGGAGATCGTGAAGGATCAGGAGAGCGGATTGCTTGTCCCGCCAGATGATATCGATGCTTCTGCAAAGGCGATCAAATCACTGCTGGCTGATCCCGGATTGCGTGCGAGATTGTCGATAGCAGCGAAGAAGGGGATGGAGCGGTATGATTGGCAGGTTATTTCCATGGCTTATACAAGAGCATTATCAGGTGGTGTATGAGGAATAATTGACAGAATAATTTGGAGAGGGTTTCATATAAACATGTGTGAACTTTCTGAACCTCCAACGCAAAAGGATCCGCTGGACGCATATCTTCAAAAAAATTTTCGTCCAACAGAACAGGATTTTGAGAGACCAAGTCCAAGGTTGGCAAACGCAATTGAAGAAATCTTCGGTCGCCCCGCTGAATTTGCTGCAAGGTAGTTTTGCCTATTCGATAATCCCCCTGATCGTCTCCACACAGTGATCGACACTTTCATTGACTAGCATGTGGTCGAACCCCCACCCCCTAACCCCCTCCCCCGGTGGGAGAGGGGGAATCTTTTTCGATGATCATTACAGGAAGTCATCCTTCCGTCACTTGCCCTGAGCGAAGCTGAAGGGTCGGCGGAAAGAAGTGGATGGGGGTGGTTGAACATCAGCCGACCATTATTCGATAATTCCTCTGATCGTCTCCACACAGTGATCGACACTTTCATTGACCAGCATGTGATCGAACAGGTGTGCGTGGGAGTCCAGGGCTTCCAGGTGTGATTTTGCATTCTTGATTTGCTCTGCGATCTGCAGTTCGGAATCTTCACGCGAGCGCAAGCGGTGGAGTAATGCCGAGAGCATTCTGCGGTGAGATGTCCCCGGTGGGAGCAGTCCGCAGCTTAAAATTGTCCTTCGTCCGAGAGACTTCGCCAGTCCTTCCAGAAGATGAATGTCGGTCGTGACGACGGGCAGTTTCTTCTTCTGCCAGATCAGGTCGATGTCTTTCCTGCGGTAACCCGCGCTGTACTGACCGCTGTCGGTCAACGTCGAGTGTGCGACGATCTCGCCGCTCTCGATCATTGCCTGGAACTTTGTTTCCGATACGACAATGTGCGGTTCTGTGTGTGCGCTCTTCAGTTTGCGCGTTGTCACCATCGGTACCTGCTCCACGACGCTGGAGAACATGCTGAGCAGTGCCTTGGAGATGGTGGTTTTGCCAACACCCGACGGTCCCGTCAGTGCCAACACGTAGGTGCGGACGGTGAAGAGTGGGGTTGCGACCGGGACCACGACTTCGTACTTGAGATCGTTGATGAAGAGTCCGTTCTCCATTGTTCGGATCTTCCTCATTCGTGGAGCGACGATGGCTCCTATGGCAGGTGGCGCGCTCTCCGGCGTCATCTGTGCCATCACTTTCGTTCCATCTTCCTTCTCGATCAGCGCAACGGTATAGGCATCCGATCCGAAGCCTTTCGGAGGATTGTGGATGGTCGTGAAGCTCAGAATCGTGCCGCGGAGCAGCGGAGTTTTGCTGAGAGCTTGGGTGCGGCGGTGGAGGGAAGGGATACGATCCAATGTAGAATTTAGAATGTAGAATGTAGAATGGAAGAAGGCTGAGAAAGGTCGTTGAGCTGCATAGAAAGCATCATTTTACATTCTACATTATACATTTTACATTCGGTCAGATGCTCTCTAGCAGGTGAATCGTGCACGTTGCCCCAACACCGCCCAAATTGTGTGCCAGGACGCGCTTGGCGTTCTGCACTTGGTTCGGGGCTTGTTTGGTGAGTTGCTTGAAGCAATCCAGCACCTGCTTTACTCCAGTGGCGCCGATGGGATGACCGCAGGCTTTGAGCCCGCCGCTCGTATTGATGGGGCAGGCACCATCGATGTCGGTATCTCCCTGTTTATACAGTTGAATGGCTTCGCCTTCGGGTGCGAATCCCATGTCCTCGAGATGGATAAGGGACGCGATGGAGAAGCAGTCGTGGAGTTCGATGGCATCGATGTCGTTTCGCTTCCAACCGGCTTCACTGAGCGCATTGGCAAATGCCGTCTTCGTGCTGGTAAATGATGTGATGCTTGCACGATCAGTCAGGCTCAGCGCTTCCGTGCCGATCTGCGATGCGGCAAGGCGAACACCGGATTCATGCTTCGTGGAAAGGATGAGAGCGGCAGCACCGTCGGTGATCGGTGAGCAGTCGAGGAGCCGCAGCGGATCGGCGACGAGAGGACTCCTAGAAATGGACGCTGCGGGGATTTCTTTCCGGAACTGCGCGTACGGATTCTTCACCGCAGCCTTGTGGGACAGCGCGGACACCAGGCTCAGATCATCACGACTGAGATTGTACTTGTGCATGTAGGCGGTCGCCGTCAGCGCGAAGATCCCCGGGAACGTGAGGCCGGAGGGTCCATCCTTCTCCGCATCCGCGGCGTGCATCAGTGCACTCGTGACCAGTTCACCCGCGACATCCGTCAATTTCTCCGCACCGATCACCAGCACCGTCTCCGCACGATTACTTTCCAGCAGTGCACAAGCTGTGTGAATCGCAATCCCACCGGATGCGCATGCGGCTTCCACTCGGAGTGCCGGAGGATGGTGCGGCAGCAAACTGGAGCAGAACGTGCCGAGGTGTGCCTGCTCCGCCGTCTCGCCACCCAGCATGTTGCCGATAACCACCGCGTCGATGTCGGTGGGCAGGATCTTGGTTGCGGCGATGGCTCCGTCCACCGCAGAGCGGATCAGATCAGCCAGGGAAAAATCCCACAGCTCGCCAAACTTGGTTTGGCCTCCTCCGAGGACGTACACAGGTTGAAGCATAACGACCGCGAGAGTGTAGCGGAGAGGGAAGTGGGCGGGGATTGACGGATATAATTAATTATTATTGTACGCAGCTTGCTACTGCATCCCATCCATCGTGGCTTTGATCAGGATTGGCACCCGTTCCATTTGTTCCAGCATGTCTGCTGGGGGGTCGACTATCAAGATAATCTTGATATGGATTCCGTTCTAATTCTTGAAAGTCTGCAACAGCAGCTGCTGGAGTCTCATTATTACACAGTCTTAACATTGCTTCTCGGGGAAGTGCTACACCATTTACGACTATTGTTTCAAATCCACCACAATCACGGTCAACTCGGACATCCTTTTGCTCCGATGTTCTTAACTTATCGGCAATCGCTTGCACAGTCGGTTTTCCTCCTGGTGTCAGTCCGTTGTTCATAGTCAAAACATTGGGAAAGTGAGAACAATTTAACAGGATATCTATTCATGTCAAGAATTCCGCATCTGCAAATATTCTCCATAACTTAATCTCTTCAATTCCTGTTCCCCTTCCCGCGGCGGGAGGGATTTGCCGTCCTGGAGCATGGTAAACAGGAACGCATCGGCACCGGCACCGGAGCCGTAGGAGACCAAGAGAATTTTCTGACCTTTGGTGGCTTTTTCGAGGACGAACGTGAGACCGAGTGGTGAGCAGGCGGAGTAGGTGTTGCCGATATGCGGCACGATGAAGCCAAGTTTGAGTTGTTCTAGCGTGAAGCCGAGACGCTTGGCAGCTGCTGCGGGGAACTTGCCATTGGGCATGTGGAGGACGACGTGAGCGAAATCTTTGGGTTCCAGCTTCTCTTGTTCCATTATTTTTTTTGCAGCTGTGATGACGTGATGGAAGTACGCCGGTTCACCGGTGAAGCGACCGGCGTGGCGCGGGTGCTCTTCACCTGCATTGCGCCAGAAGTCCGGCGTGTCGGTGGTGAAGGAGAGTGTTGCATCGATGGAACAGATTCCGGGATTCTTCTTTGTCGGCATTCCGACGATGAATGCGGCGGCGCCGGCAGCTGCGGAATACTCCAGCGCGTCGCCGGGTTTGGATTGCGCGGTATCCGAGCCGATGGCCATGCCGGCTTTGATCTGCTTGGACTCCACCATTGATTTGATGACCTGCAGAGCAGCGGTACCGGCTTTGCAGGCGAACTCCAGGTCGGCGGCGTGGCAGAAAGGATTCAGCTTGAGTGCCGTCGCCAGCATCCCGCTCGTTGGCTTCACGGCGTAGGGGTGACTCTCGGATCCCACGAAGATTGCTGTGATTGATTCTGCATCCATATCACCGGTTTCCAGTGCTTGTTTACCGGCTTCCCATGCCAGTGTGAAGGTGTCTTCATCTTTGGATGGGACGGACTTCTCGATGATGCCCAGCCCTTCCGCTTGCTCACTTCCGCGTTTCCAGTGCTCCGCGATCACTTTGGATTCGATGCGGTTTTTGGGAATGTAGCGGCCGAAGGAGAGGATGGAGGCGGGCACGGGATGGAATGTAGAATGTAGAATGTAGAATGTAAAATTATTATTGAAAGGAGAATGGTTCGGGGAAGAATTTCTTCATTAATGAATAGGGGAGCAGGATTCCTTCCTGCGGCACCGCGGGTACCCTCCTTCGCCCTGCGCGGCTTCGGAAGGGCAGGGAAACCCGCTCCCCATTCAAAAAATGGTTCCTGCATTTCTTTCTCTGCTAAGCTCATAACAATGTCTCCAATCAAGCTCGTCATCCTCGACATCGATGGGGTGATCATCGGAAGGAGGAAAGGGCATAATAATCCTGTGCCATCCGGTCCTGTGACGGATCGGATCCTTGAGCTGCAGAAAAAGGGGATCATGGTCAGCTACTGCACTAATCGATCATTCAGTGGTATCGGACAGATTCTTGAGAGCACACAATCCAATGGTGTTCACATTGTTGATGGGGGTGCGATTCTGTTTGATGCCGGTAAACATGCGCCGACAGTGCAGCATATCATTGATCCTGTTGATGTTTCAGCTGCCATTGATTTCAGCGAGCGACATCAGGCGCATATCGAGGTTTATATTCTCGATCGGTATTTCATTCAGAGGAGCCAAAGCACTTCTATCATTGTTCCTGAACATTCGCGGATTCTGGGTCAGGAGCCCGAGGTCGTGTCCTCACTTGCCGATGTGGCTACCCGATATCCCGTCGTTCGGATTCTCGCCGTTCTTCCTGATCAACAATCATCGGAGCAATTTACTGCGGACTGGAAATCGGAAGGATTGAGTGCGTCCCTGCATTGGGGAGTGCATCCGACACTGCTGCCGCATCAGTTTGGTGTCATCACAGCGACGGGTGTTTCCAAAAAGAAAGGAATGTGTGAGCTGTTGGCACAAGCCGGTGTTTCCAGTGATCAGACTCTTGGCATCGGAGATTGGATATCAGATTGGGAGTTCATGGAGGAATGCGGCTATGTGGGTGCGATGGGTAATGCAAATGATGAACTCAAGGAGAAGGTGAAGACTAAAGGTGACGGTCATTTCGTCATCGGTGGTGATGTGGATGAGGATGGGATTCTGAAGATTCTGGATCATTTCGGGGTGTGATTGTTGTCGAGGCGTTCGTAGAGCCACAACATTTTGCGGATCTACACATGTTTTATTTTTTTTGAGACGCCCCGGCGGGGCGTCTCTATTCTTGAATGCACCGCGGGTCGGGAGACCCGCTCCCAAATTTCAATTATCTTGGATTCACCGCGGGTAGGAAACCCGCTCCCCAAGGTATTTTACCTCAATTTATCGAGCCAAATTTTTATGTGCTTTTGCCAGATCGTGACTTGCCTGTGCAGCGAGGACGGAAACCTCTCCGGCTAACACCGCTGCCGCGATCGATTCCGCCAATTGCTTCTTGAGTGACAATCCTCCGCGATTCTTGAGGAGCAGATTCAAGCATTGATTTTGTGCAGGGAGCGCAGTGCCTCCACCACGCACACCGACAAGAATGGCAGGCAATCGTACGCTGATCTCCAAGCTCGAAGGTAGACTTGCCCTGAGCGTAGTCGAAGAGCCGCTTACCGTCGTATCTGCCAGTGATCCTTCCACCACATGCGCGGCATCCTGTCCGGTTGCCAGGTACAGAGCTGCGATGATGTTGGCAACGTGAAGGTTTGCCCCAATTGCTCCTGCGAGCGTTGAACCGGCTTTCAGTTTGGCATCGGCAGTAGCGAGCATGGCTTCCGGTGTCGACTTCAGAACGTCGGTGATCGTCTCCGCTGACAAGATTGTGCTTGCTGTGACTTCCATTCCTCGTCCGCGGTCGTGCGTCCGGCGGCTCGGCTTCTTGTCCGAGTCGACATTGCCCGCGATGGTCGGACATGCGATGCCTGGGTTACTCCCTGTCACCCAATCGGCAATCGCCTGCGCCGCGATGGTCGTCATGTTCATACCCATGGCTTCGCTGGTATCACAGGCGATCGTCAGGAACACGTACTTCTTCTGGATGTCGATGTCGTAACTGAGGATTTTCAGATGATTGCTCGTCGCTTCCGCGACCGCTTTCCACTTTCCTTCATTCCCGCGGAGAAGCTGGACGATGGCATCGAGAGAGGCGGATTGATTTCCGGGTGTAAACGCAATCGAGCGCGTCATGCCGTGATCAATCGATTTCGTAATAGTGACTCCGCTCACCGATGCAGCCTTACAGCCGCGGTTCACGCTCGCTACCAGCGCACCTTCCGTCGTGGCGAGTGGCAAGTGGATTTCCGAGAGCTGATTATTGGAGAACGTCACTTTGAGCGGACCTGCGTACCCTACGGGCACCGGCACCACGCCGAACATTTGCTCGCAGTTCTTCTTCTCCGATTCTCCCACAACCGATTCCACGGGTGCCGTATTCTTCAAATCAATCTTGAGCTCGCGTTCGATGAGTGTGCGGCGCTGGTTGATGCGCTGGAAGCTGCTGAGCTGCTCTGGTAGAGATCGAAGATCCATTTTGATGAGAGAGGAGACGAGGGTGAATGTAGAATGTAAAATGTAGAATGTAAAATGCCTGGATACGGTACTCTTCTTTGCCAATGATCTCATGACTTCTCCAGTGACTGTTTCAGCGCCGGGCAAACTCATGCTCTTCGGTGAGCATGCGGTTCTCTTCGGTCAGCCGTGCATCGTGACGGCGGTCGGGCAACGGATGCAGGCGACGGTGACGTTGATCGATGAGCCGATGTTTGAACTGGAGGCGCCGGATGTGAAGGTGACGGGATACAGCAAGAAGATTAGTGAGATCGGGACAGGAGAGATTCCCAAGGGTGCCAAGTTCGTCGAGCAGGCGGTCAAGAATTTCATCGCGAAGTTCGGCAATCTTAAAGGTGGTATTCGCATTGCAACGAAGTCCGAATTCTCATCCGAGTTCGGGTTCGGTTCATCGTCAGCGTCGACGGTTTGCGTGATCGGCGCGTTGTTGCAATTAACCAAAGGGATGATCGATCCTCGCGCCGTCTTCGATCTCGCGTACAAGACCGTTCTGGATATTCAGGGCAAGGGTTCCGGTTACGACATCGCTTCGGCGGTCTTCGGCGGAACATTGCTTTACCAGGCTGGAGGTAAGGTAATCGAGCCTATCGACGTGAAAGAGATTCCGCTGATCATCGGTTACAGTGGCATCAAGTATGAGACGGTGAAGGTGATCGACGAGGTGAAGAGGCGGCATGATCGGCATCCGGAGATGATCGACGGAGTGTATCGATCGATTGGCGCATTGATCCCAGCTGCGCTTCAAGCATTGAAGCAACCGGATTGGGTGCGGCTGGGTGAACTGATGGATATGAATCAGGGATTCCTGGAAGTGCTGGGTGTCAGCAATCTCAAGTTGTCATCAATGATTCATGCGGCGCGCGAAGCGGGAGCGCTGGGTGCGAAGATTTCGGGGTCGGGAAAAGGAGATTGCATGATAGGGGTCGGGGTCAGGGTCGGGGTCAGGGAGGCTATAGAAAGAACCGGAGGGAAGGTGATAGATGTGTCGTGTAATGTTGAAGGGTTGAGGATTGAGGCATAATCCTTTTTCCCGCGGGTAGGAAACCCGCTCCCCAATCATTAACTTCGGAAATCCCTCTAGCATCTATGCCCAAAGCTACCTCCATCGCACCGACGAACATTGCGTTCATCAAGTACATGGGCAGGAAGGACGAGGCTCTACGATTGCCGGAGAATGCAAGTGTATCCATGTGTCTCGATCACCTGCTTACGACGACGACGGTCGAATTTTCTCCGACATTGACGCTGGACAGTATTACCATCAATGGTGAACAAGAGGATGGAGAGGCAAGTCGTGTCATCAAACACTTGGACCGCATCCGGAAGCTTGCGAAGATCGATCATCGAGCGAAGGTGGTAAGCCAGAACAATTTTCCGACGGGTACCGGGCTCTCATCATCTTCATCGGGATTTGCCGCACTGACGCTTGCCGGTTGCAAGGCCGCAGGATTGGATTTGAATCAACGTGAACTTTCGATTCTCGCTCGTCAGGGATCCGGCTCCGCTTGCCGGTCGGTTCCTGACGGATTCGTTGAGTGGGGCGATGCCGATACTAGTGAGGAATCGTACGGGAAGACGATTTTTGCGCCGGATCATTGGGACATCGCCGATGTCGTCGCCATCGTGAGTACTGGACGTAAGACAGTGAAAAGTTCTACCGCACATCAATCCGTCGTTGACGGTCCGTATTATCGTACGCGGATCAATCGCATGGCGGAGAAGGTGCAGCGGTGCAAAGAATTAATTCTTGCGAAGGATTTTCTTTCGTTCGGTACGTTGTGTGAGGAGGAGGCAATGGATCTCCATGTGATTTTTATGAGTGCAGGGATCATTTACCTGACTCCGCAGAGCTTGGAGCTCATCAAGCTGGTGCCGCAGTGGCGCGCGGAAGGATTACCTGTTTATTTCACGCTCAATACCGGTCAGGATGTTCATCTTTTATGTGAGAAGAAGGACGCGAAGGTGGTGCAGGACAAGCTGAAAGGATTGGATTTCGTGCGGGAGGTGATCGTGAATGAGCCAGGGAAGGGCGCAAGAATGAGCGCAAAGCATCTGTTTTAATGATATTGATTGTGCCGCGCAAAGCATTGCGCTCCCTATTATTCAAGAAAAAGCATTGCCCTCCCCATTCAAGAAAAAGGAGCAGAATGCTTTCTGCGGATTACCAATCAAATCACCAATATCATTCCTCCTCCTCCCGTTCTCGCCCCTGCGCCCAGGACTTTTCCGGCACCATCTTTCGCTTCAATCTCCGCAATGATTTTCCGCGCTTCCGGCGTTACGACGCCCAGTGCCATTTGAGCGCGGTGGTGATCGCGCATTACGGTTTTCAGTGATTCTCCGGCGATGATGCGTTCGGTACATTTGCCGATGGTTTCAATGGCTTCACGTACGGATCCGGGAAGCGGCGTCCCGGCTGCGGAAAGTGGAAATGATTCATAGTTCGATCGCACCCACGCTACCAGCTCAGGCGTCGTCTCATTTGGCGTGCCCGTGTCGATTAAACGCGAATCGACAAGAAGATTCGTCGGAAGATTTATTGCTTTCGGCGGGGAACCTTTCTTGAACAAGATCGGTTTCTCTTCCCAGATGACTGCGAAATCCAGTCCGCTGTGACCGGGATTAACGGCGTCTTCGATTTTCAAGGCTGTGTCACGGCAATCTTCTCCAAGGAGGCAACGGCACAGCGCGATCACAAGTGCGGTCGAGGAGCCCATGCCTTTCCGCAGCGGAAGACTGGATTCGATTCGGAGTATTCCTTGCAGGTGATCATTGCGATGCTTCAGTGCCAGTACCGCTATTTTATTTGCATAATCAATCCATGGATTTGGAGTATTTGGCCACTCTATCGTGACACTGGGTTTCCCAATTCCCAATTCCCAATTCCCAATTCCTTCGAATGTTACCGTCATTCTCTCCTTCGATGGCACTGCGATTCCCGGTTTGCCGAATACGACGGCGTACTCACCGCTCAGGATTATTTTCCCGCAGGCGGAAGCTCGGTTTACTGGTTTGGTGGTTTGGTGGTTTGGTGGTTTGGTTCTCATGGTGAACGGTGTGCATTATGAGCCGAACCTTCTTTTCCGTCTCTCGAATTCATTCACCGCTTCATCCAGATCTTTTGGTCCGACGTCGGGAAATAGTTTCGGTGAGAAGATCCACTCGGCGTACGTCGACTGCCAGAGGAAAAAGTTGCTGGTGCGTTGCTCACCGGAGGAACGGAAGATGAGGTCGATATCAGGTAATTCCGGATGATCAAGATTCGGTCGGATGAAGTCGCTGGTCGGCTGGTCGGCTGGTCGGCTGGTCGCTTTCGTCGTCGCACGGAGGATCTCATCTTTGCCGCCGTAATCGACAGCCAGGTGCAGTGTGAATTCCATTTGATCTTTCGTCAGCTCCTCCGTTTCTTCGATCAATTTCTTGAGTGATGGCGGGATGCGGTCACGGCGGCCGGAGTGCACGAAGCGGGTTTTTTCTTTCAAGAATGTCTCACCTTCCTTTCGCAAATACTTCTCGAGCATCCCCATCAACATTTCGATCTCTTTCGGATCGCGTTTCCAGTTTTCGGTCGAGAAGCACCAGACGGTCAGCACCGAGATCCGCGGATCCTTGCGGCACCACTCGGTCAACGTGCGGAAATTTTCTACTGCCTGCTCATGGCCTTTCCAGACACTCTCGAACTTGTGCGCTTTCGCCCAGCGGCGGTTGCCGTCGGGGATGATGGCGAGGTGGAGGCGGGAAAGAGTTGGTGGATGAGTCGACATGCTCGGCAATAGTAATGGTTACATGGTTGAATGGCTAAATGGTTTGGTGCTGTCCAATCAATGGTTGCTTTTTCTATCCATTTAAAATTTTCAGGAGTCCAATCTTCAGCCAGAGAGCGAAGAAGTCGGGATACTTCTCGAAATCCCGCAGGAGACTCTGTACATCGATCCATTTCCACGCTTTGACTTCATCGGGATCGGGACGAACAACGACGCCTTTCTCCGCTGTTCCGATCAATGTCGTGACATGCTCATACTCACTACCTTTTCCATCCGGATCTTTCGCCTGGTAGACGAAGGACGGACCGGGTGTGAGTGGGACTGAGAATCCCAGTTCTTCCTTGAGCCTCCTCTGACCGGCGGCAATCATTTCCTCCTGCTCATAAGGATGGCTACAGCACGTATTCGCCCAGATTTCCGGGAACAACATCTTCTTGGTGCTGCGCTGCTGGATGATCAGCGAGGATTTGTCGGGAGAGAAGACATACACCGAGAATGCGCGGTGCAACTTCCCTTCACCGGTGTGCGCGGCGACGATCTCCATCGTTCCGGTTTGATGATTCTGCTCGTCGACAAGGATGACGTGGCGGGACATGGACGGAATGTAGAATTGAAAATGTAAAATGTAAAATTACGCTACTCCGAAAGCAGCAAAGATCATTCTACATTTTACATTCTACATTTTACATTTCGTCGGTTGACACTCTCTCCGATTGTCGCGTTGCCCGCTGCCTTCTCAAGATTTTTTCTGTATGATCCGTCTAATATTCCCACCACCACTATGATTCATCATCTTCGGTTCCGGAAGCATCATATGGCTATAGCACTTTCCGGACTTGCATTCTCTGGGATGGTACTTTCAGTATCGTGGAGCGGGCTCTTCCCTCCACCGTCGAACTTTGGAGGAGTGCCTGTGGCTCTTGCTGCCACTGCAGCCGGACAGCCGACGTATGAGATGTTCTTGAAGATGGATGGCATCGAAGGCAGTGCGACCGATGATAAGCATCGTGCGCAGATCGTCGTTGATTCCTATGCCTGGAAGGTCGCCCGTGCAGTTAGCGGTAAGCAGGCCGGGTTTGATTCGTTCGTCGTCACGATGCCTGCAAGCAAAGCATCCCCCGATCTGTTTCTGACGACGGCAGCCGGACTCAAAGTCGCCAAGGCGGTGCTGGCCGTGCGCAAGTCCGGTGGCGCGGAAGACTTTCTCAAATGGACGCTCACGGACGTGCGCATCACATCACTGCAGACTGTCGGAAACACCCATGGTGACGGTGTGCAGGATCAGCTGACCCTGAGTGTCGGAAAAGTGGAGATGGAGTACCGCGAACCGTTGCCCAATGGATCATTCGGACCGGTGTTGAAGAAAGGCTGGGACATCCGGACGGGGAGTGCGGTGCAGTACTGAAAGCGATGAGCGATAAGCGGTTAGCGACAAGCTATTTTTTGACCAGCGCACGACTTGTCCTGAGTTTTTCGAAGGGTTCTTCGTGCGGGCAAGAAATCATTTCCCCGATGTTCCCATTGCCCCAATCATCGCACGCAACGTTAGGATCGGGTGAGCCAGGCAGAATTTTTTGATTGCGCCGCTCCCCGATGCGCTCACCGGTTGACCTTCTCTCCGTTTGGCAAAATACAAGCGGATCATGTCGCTCAGTGCCCGGACGACTGCTTCTTTGCCGATGGATTGTTCATGTGCCGGCAGCGCATTGGCTGTCATCCAGAGTGTTTCAAATCGTTCGAATGCGCCGCGACCGAGGCGCTGGTTCACCGCACTCATTCCTGCAGGGTGAACGCGGAACGCTCCCAGATCTTCCGGCAGGTAGACGAAGCCGGCGCGCAGCAGACAGCGTGCCCAGTATTCGCAGTCCAGGCACTGCACCATCGATTCATTGAATGGTCCGACTGATTCCATGAGTGATCTCCGCAGCACAACGAAACTCGGTTCACCGATGACGTTGGGCTTCAGTCCACGTTCCAGCCACTCCATCAGGAATGCATGTCCATGATATCCGGGAGACAGCCACTCACTCTTGTTCTTCTTCAGCTCATCGTAGAGCGGGATCGTCGGGACGTTGCCTTCCGAGAGGTACGTGTGTTCCGCAGCGCTGAATCCGGCGCGGGGCTCTAGGTCCAGAGCCTTGATCGATTCCTCCAGGAACCGGGGTGACCAGAGGTCATCGTGGAAGAGGAAGGAGATGTATTCCGCTTCCTCCCTCACCCCTAGCCCCTC
>CAINWJ010000011.1 GCA_903854455.1 Candidatus Peribacteria bacterium
CATCAAGGCTCAAATGCCCATGCCGATCATCTTGAACATTGAATCATTGTTCATTGGTCCTTATTTGAAAATTGATAATTGAGAATTGGAAATTCCCCCTATCTCCCCCTCACCACCACTTCCACCGTCCACCGTTCCCCTGCCCGATCAACATGCGTAACCGTGACAAGCGGCAACGGCCAGGTATCGGCACCATGAATCGATGATGCGACCGATGAGAGCGAACTACGAATCTGCGATAGACCACCCTGCAGCAGCAATGACCGGACATCAGGGAGAACGCTTGCCGGGAGATCGCGGAGTGCCTGCTTTTCGGCCTGATCGGGTGCGGCAGCGTAGGCGAAGAGATCCGTGTAGAGGAAGCGCACGGCATCCTTGAGAGCCAGCGGAGAGGACTCTTCCACGATCTTCAGAAATGATTGCGTGGTCTCCTGCGGGAGCACATCCCGGATGAGTGCCTTGCCGGAGAGATCCAAAATCCCGAGGAAGCGCGAGACATCCTGATACGTGCCGCGGAGCACGATGTGTCCAGCATACGTCCGGATCCCCTTCTCTGCCGGAACCGGATTGTCGAAAGCAATCTTCTCGATCGCAAGCCCGCCGCCGATGGCAGAGACAATTGCCTGAGCCGACCCGACGAAACGGGGAACGGGTGAATGATCAGATAACACGTACGCCTGTGCCTGCTCTTCCTGTGACAGGAGTGATTGTTCGGTGAAGGCGCGTTCAGCCGCGACCGTCGCACGGAGCAGTGTCACCGATGACGAGAGTTCGGGCAGCGTCGTCCCGACCGTGAGCGCCGTGTTCCGCTTGCGACTCAAGAGCCCGGTACTATTCCCCAGCACGCCGCACGCGATGACCGTGAGAATCACTCCGAGGAGGAAGAGGCCGATGCCCGCGAGATCGCGGCGTGTGACGGGGTTACTTGGCACGATTGAATGTGAGGGAAAGCGTGAATGGCGAGGCGGTGCCGCCGGAAGGGATGGCATCCGAGCGGTACTCCGGCTCGGTGACGGATTGGATCAGTGGAATGCTGCGAAGCCCGTCAACGAACGAGGCGAGAAGTTGAATGGATCTGCCGTGTGGATCACGCACATCGCCGCCGATGACCAATGTTCCCTTCTCAGAATTGAATGACACCTGTGAAAGTGCAATGGTTGCCTGACCGTTACTATCGAAACTCCTGCGCACGTCGTCGATTTTGATGAGTACCGCCCCGAGCGGTGTATTGTCCTTCTGCAGGACTTCAATCTGCTTCAGGATGGGTGCCTGCACACGCTCATCCAGTGTCGCCCTCGCCGCAACCAACGTCGCGTACTCACTCTCGAGCCTCTCCTGTTCCTCCGTAAGATCGGCAAGGCGCACGGTGCGATCTTTTAAATGCACTGGAAATCGATCCGGAGCAATCAATGATGTGACTGCGAGTATGAGGATCAGGAACGACACACCGAAGACGGCGACACTCAGTCCCAGCCGTGACACGGCGGGGAGGATCACCCCACGGAACGATCGCAAGGCAGATTGCTCCATCTGCGCTTCAGTCTGCCGATTCTCGAGGTTCGGACCCATCGGGATAGTATAGCGGAAAAAGGGCGTAGGATCTAGGGAAATGCCTCACAAAAACCGGTACACTGAAGCCATGTACTCCCGCATGCTCAAGACAGCGGATAAGGCGCGCAAGACCCCCTTTATCCAAGGAGTGGCTTTTTACCAGATGGGAGGAATCGTGATGCAAGCGACGGGCTTCGTATCATCGGTGCTCTTCGCGCGGATCCTTGGCCTCAGGGAATTCGGCGTGTATGCGCTCATCTCTGCGTTCGTCGGGTTCATCAGTATCATCACGGCATACGGTCAGGACATATCGCTACCGACGTACCTGGCAGAAGCAGTCGGCAAGAAAGACAGGAATGCGATCTCGGCGGTCCTGCGGTACTACGCACAGGCAACGCTGCTTTCGTGGATCGTCTTCGTCTGCCTCTTTGTATTCGCACCGACACTGGCGGTCGTCTTGCACGGAGATCCGCTCATCGGTACGTACGGACGTATCGCCATCCTCAACTCCATGCTCCAGCCACCCATCGTCCTGCTGTTCACCGCACTGCAGATCGAACGCCGGAACGGAACGGTTGTCCTGCTCGAGAGCGGCTCGGACATCATCCAGCTCTTGATCTCGGCAGGCCTCCTGATGCTCGGGCTCGGCGTACGCGGTATCCTCGTTGGAACGTTATCGGTCTCGCTCCTGTCCCTGATCCCATTTCTGTGGCTCTATAACCGCAGTGCCCTGAGGCAGGGACTGCCAGGCATCGGCACGATCATCGGAGGCATGTTCCGTGGAGGAACACGAGGAGTGGCGAAGCAGGGACTCTGGATGGCCATCGATGCCAACATCAGCAAGAACCTCTACCCGAACCTGTTCTACCTCGCACTGAATGCAACAGGGTCACTGGAAGCCGTCGGCATCTTCCGGATCGCGATGCGCCTGAGTGCTGTGCCGTCATCGGTCATCATGCCGAGCATCACACGCATGACAAACATCGCCATCCCCAGAATGGCAGGAGAGAACCCGGGCGCACTCTATGCTTCCTGCAAGAAAGTCCTCGTCGGCACGCTGGGACTGAGCCTGCTGGCATCACTCGGCGCCGCCATCGTCGCTCCTCCGCTCATCCCGATCGTCTACGGACGGGAGTATGCGGCAGTCATTCCGATCTTCCTGCTGCTGCTGATCCCAAACATCCTTGCCTCCACGCACGTCCTGACCATCCCGCTGCTACGAATCTTCCGGAGAATCTGGATGATCAGTATCACCAATATCCTCGGCATCGTACTGGGGCTCGGAGCATTCTTCGTCCTGCTCTCTGTACACATGAATGCGATCTGGAGTGTCAGCATCGG
>CAINWJ010000012.1 GCA_903854455.1 Candidatus Peribacteria bacterium
TAGAGACGCCCCGCCGGGGCGTCTCTACTCCGATTGCACAATTTTTGCCCCGGATTGCGTAAACCACGCTTCATTTCCGCGCAATCAATCCCAGATTCCCAACCGATAGCGGGAGAATGACATCGGCAAGCTTCAGTCCTGACAAAATGTTCATGAGGATTTTTTTGACTGATCGCGGCACGAGCGGCAGTAAGTGAACCCAGTACCGAAGCGGGTAATCATTGCGTACGGGAAACACATCGATGTCGCGGAATCCGGTGCGTTCAAAGAGCCGCTTCATCGTCTCCGGCGTATGGAGAAACGTGTGCTCGACGTCGATCATCGGACAGCGCTCGCCGAGCACTCTGGCAGTCCAGGAGCCGATGTTATGGTTGATGAAGAGCACCGATCCCCCAGGCTTTAGTACCGCGTGGCAGTCGCGAACAAATCCCACGGGGTCTGGAATATGGTCGAGTGTCTGGAAGCAGGTGATGACATCGAATCTGCCGTGACCGATCAGTGCGGGCGAAAACATGCCGACCAGGATCTGATCACGAATCGATGTGTTGGCTGCTGCCGCAGTCGCGACTCCGGGCTCGATACCGCAAACCTGATCGAAGCCCTGCGCACGTGCTTCCTCCAACATGAATCCGGAGCCGCAACCGATGTCGAGGTACGCAAGCGGTTGCGACTGATCTGCAAGTAATGGCTTGATTTGGCGCAAATATCGGGCATAGGTTGTTCGAATGAACGGTTCTTCGGAGCCGTACGTGCATTTGCTCTCTGCGTAGAGTTTCTGCAATGTTTCCGGATCAATGAAATGTCGCGGGAAGACGAGACCGCAGCCATCGCAACGGAGGATATCGCCGTGCAGGCGATCGGGCGCGCGGCGTGCTGAAAAAATGTCGGGGTTGAGATCTGATTTCGTGATTGTCGATGGGTACAGCATGCGGACACGATCGTTGCTTCCGCAAAGGGCGCAAATATTTTCGGTGACGACGGAAGGGATTGGCATGAGAAGGATGAATCTTGCCCACATGGTAGTGGGCAGACAGGAAAATCCAAACCATTGCCGGGAAGTTGATGAGTGCAATGCGGCACGCGGCTCCAGGCGCGTGGTTCAGACTTCGAGAGACGCGCCCGAATGAATCGTTCAAGCGGACGCGCATGCCACTACAAAAATATGGTCATGTAGAGCCGCAAAATTTTGCGGCTCGGAAACTCCCCCGCGGGGCGTCTCTACAATTGAGATTTGAAATGTACCGGGAGCAAGCATTCATCCTGTACGCCGCAGGTAGACACCTCCTCCCTAAACAAATTTCTGTCATTATTTATTTTGGGAGCGGGTCTTCTGATCCGCGGATCATCGAATCATCAATCAAATAATCGCACCCTTCACGCACTCCTTTCCTATACACTGTCCTCAATCAATCGGCACTTCCCCTCGCTCCGCCATGAACGACCTCTCTCCATCCGTCACGAAACGCGTCCTCCAGTGGATGATGCTGGCGGCAGTCATCATCGGGATCTTCTACCTGTGTGCCTTCAAAATCCTCGACCAGGACTTCTGGTGGCACGTGAAGGCAGGGGAAATCATGATGAAGACGCACGACATCATCCGTATGGAACCGTTCTCGTATGCACTGGAAGGTCAGGCTTACCATTCAGCTCATCAGTGGCTTTCGGAAATCATCTTCGCCGTGATCTACGATGCCGGAGGGATCCCCGCCACCATCATCTTCCGCACACTCGTCATCCTCGCAACACTCTTCGTCGTCCTCGCAGTCGACTGGAAGCGGCTCTGGCCAAACGGGCTTCTCGTGATCCTCGCCGCCTACAGCAGCCGCCCGAGCTTCTTAGATCGCGCGCAGATCCTGACATACCTCTTCTTCGCGATTTCCTGCTGGATGGCACTTCGATACTTACGAGAACGGAACAATATTCGGTTCTACGTCATCCCTGCACTGATCATCCAGCTGCTGTGGGTGAACATGCACGGGGCTGCAGCCATCATGAGCGTCGCCATCGCCGGAGCAGTCCTCTGTCAGATCCTCTGGGAATGGCTCACGACGGACGGCGATGCGCATCGACGCACGGGCAGGGAAGTGATCCACTTCGGACTGCTGATCCTCGGACTCCTGATCCTGATGCGCATGACCCCGAACGGCTGGCAGCCCTTCACGGATCTCTATGTTTATTCCACCGACAAAACGCTGCCCCTCATTCGCGAATGGATGCCGATGCTGCTCAAGGACTACCTCACTGCCATCGCACCGTTCGGAGTCCTTGCCATCCTCTGCCTGCTCCGTGTCCGGCGTGACAAGATCGCGATCGGTCTGCTGGTGACGGTCTTCGGAGTTCTGTCGATCCAATCCTTCCGCCACTGCGTCCTCTTTCTGATCCTGTCACTTGCGGTGATCTTCTTTGAGCTCCGGCATTGGCCTGCCTGGGGAACGTGGTGGGAACGTCGCCTCGGGCAATCACGACTCGCCATCGGCGCTTCATTCATCGTGCTGCTCTGTGTCTTCAGCGTGATCTACTATCGCGATGGGCGTGAACTCCGGCAGATGGGGTACTTCGGCTACGGTGCCATCACACCGGTGGCGCGCGCCTATGACTTCGTCGAGCAGCAGCAGATCAAAGGTCGCATGTTCAACACCTACAATCAGGGAACGTACCTGCTGGCACGCGGCTACCCCGATCGCAAAGTGTTCTTCGACGGACGGAACCTGGAGTACGGGTACACGTTCATGAATAATGTGATCGAAGCCGGAGGGAATGCCGCCAAGTGGAAAGAGCTGAGTGACAAGTACCAGTTCACCTACGCCATCGTCGACTTCAAGGGGCGACCGGAGGATCAGTTCTTGCCGTACATCCTCCACTTCGAAGCCGACCCGCACTGGGTGCTGGTTTATATGGACGATACTTCGGCGGTGTATTTGAAGGATCTGCCGGAGAACAAAGCGACCATCAAGAAATTCGCTTACAAAGTTCTGACACCGTCACTGATCGAGTTTGACCGGGTCCTCGACCGCGTCACGCAGAAGAACGTGAAGCAGTACGAGGCAGAACTCCGCAGAATGGCGGACGGTGATCCCGAAGGAATCAAGAGTCGCCTGATCCTGGGTCGGCTGTACGTGAATGCACGTGCTCTGGATACGGCTCAAATCGTTGCAAATGAACTCTATGCCATCCGTCCGACCCTGCCGGAGGTCAATGAGTTGCTCGGGTTGATCGCCGCTGGCAGGGGCGACTGGGCGGAAGCCGGTACGTTCTTCGAGCGCGCGGTATCGCTAAGCCAAGGTGGTGAAATGCCGATCAACTACGCCTTCCTCGCAGAAGTATTTTCCCGCGCAGGCGACGTGTCTAAAGCGACATCGTACGCGGAGAAAGCAGCCGAGCAACAGAAACGTCTGCGCCCACCAGCGGCTCCGGCATTCTCGAGGTAGGAGATATGCGCCTCATCCTCGCCTCATCCTCGGTCCTTCTCCCCCCGAGGAGAAGGATGACTTGCTGTGGTGCACGGATTCAAAACGATGCTTCCTCGTCTACGATGAATCAACTAATTCTTTCTGATTGTATGAGGAATTATCACCAAAAGGCGTAACGATAATTTGAGTGACAGAGTCGGCGGGAGGCGCGCCACGGGGGGTGAAGGGGAAGGCACCGTTGCGCCGTCGCGGCGCGTCGACGAGATGGCTCCGAATCCCTGGAGGAGCCAGCGAGGAGACACGGTGCTTAGTCTGGAGGAGTTGGCGCGCCGGCGTTTTGGCTCCA
>CAINWJ010000013.1 GCA_903854455.1 Candidatus Peribacteria bacterium
AGATCCGCGCGCTTGCGGAGCGTGATGTCCGTCTGCAGTCCGACGAAGTACGTCGCTTTCCCCTTCTCCATGATGGGGAACACGTGGAGCTCGGCGTTGTATTCGCTCCCGTTCTTCCGGCGGTTGATGATCTCGTCGGTTGAAAATTCCTCTCCACGGAGAATCGTTGCCCACATGCGGTCATAGAGTTCACGCGGTGTCTTGCCGCTCTGCAGTATTTTCGGGTTCTGGTTCATCGCTTCCTGCTTGCTGTAACCCGTGAGTTGTTCCCATGCCGGGTTCGCGTAGAGTACGCCGGGTTCCGTGGTCGTGATGACTGTGGCGATGCTGGATGCCTCCACCGCTTCCATGAACTTCTTCGCGTTTTCCGCCTCCTGCTCCAGCTTTTCCCGTGTCTCATGCAGGGAGGTGATATCGACCGAGAATCCGATGACACCGATGATCGTTCCGTCATCATCCCGGTAGGGGACTTTGTCCGTCTGCAGCCATTTCGTTGTGCCGTCGATGAGCACTGATTCGACGATGGCCATCTTGGGTTTTCCTGACGCTATCACTTCTTTGTCATCCTTCCAGAATGCCTCCGCCTGTTCTTTTGGGTAGATATCGAAGAGTGACGTCCCTTCCAGTTGTTCGCGGGACATCTTCATGGCATCGCAGAATGCTTTGTTGACCCGGAGGAACCGGTTGTCCTTGTCTTTGTAGAAGATCCAGGCGCGCACGGCATCGAGAATTACCTGCTGATCATTCTGGAGTTTGCGCATCGTTTCTTCTGCGATCTTGCTTTCCGTGATGTCACGCACGGTCGCCTGCAGCACGACTTTCCCTTCCAGTTCCATCTTGGCGAGCAGCACCGTTGCTGAGAATTCCTCTCCATTCACACGCTTGTGTTTCCATTCGAAGAAATTCGTTCCTTTCTCGAGCGCGATCGTCATCATCTTCTGGAATTTCTCATGTGAATTGCGTCCATCTTCTTGCATCTCCGGTGACAATTGACTCGGTGAGAACGTCCTGAATTCCTGTTCATTCTTGCACCCGAAGAGACGGATGGTTGCCGGATTGCCCGCGATGAATCCTTTCTCCGGTGTCAGCAGCATGATGGCATCCGCCGCCTTGTCGTACAGAGTTTTGAACCTCGTTTCACTGATCTGCAGTTTCGCCTCCGCCATCTTCTGATCCGTGATGTCCCGGATGATACCGACGAGGATTTTTTCGCCCGTCGGATCATGGAAGACGCTCTTCTTCGTCACGATGGTATGGACGATTCCTTTGGCATCCGTGAACTGCTCTTCGTTGATATTTTCTTTCCCGGATGCGAAGACCAATTCATCTTTCTCCCAGAACACATCTGCCTGACTCTTCGGGAAGAAGTCGTAGTCGGACTTTCCCAGCACTTCCTCACGGGAATGCCCCATGAAGGTACAGAAGGCGTCGTTGAGAAAGATCCAGCGATGCTTATGATCTTTCACGAACACCGGATCCGCCATGCTGTCCAGAATTGATCGCAGGAAATGCTTGCTCTCCAGTGCGTTTTTTTCCGATTCCACGTTCTTCGTGATGTCACGCGTCATCCCGATGGTGTATGTCTTATCTCTGATTCTGGCGGGACCGGCACGGAATTCCACAGGGAAGACCGATCCGTCCTTTCGGCGATGAGTGACCGTACCACCGATCCATTCGCCTCCAATAATTTTACGGAATCGTTCAGGAGCCTTCTTTGCATTTTCCGAATCGTCGAGATCGGTGATCCTCATTGTTTTCAGTTCATTGATGGAATATCCGGTCATACGAGAAGCCTCTTCATTGGCATCGATGATGCTTCCGGCTTTTGGTCCTTCACTTTCCATGATGAACACACCCTCCGGACTTTTATCGAAGAGGAGACGGTACATCAGGTTGTCATTGTGGCATGGGCAGAGGTCATCACATTTATCAGTGAGCTGACCTTCCCCATGCCTGCATGAACAGGATTGCTCACAACACTTCTTGCTCAGTCGCTTGGAAGATGGATTCTGTCGCATGCGAAGATTGGAATGTTTGTATTGAGACAATGATAGCATTTTTTGAAGTTTTCCGCAATAGGCAGGTCACGCGGGGACTTCTGAAAGGATCGTTTTGTCGTTACGATACTGACATGATTAACATCGTTCTTCTAGCTTCCCTTCTCCTGCTCGTCATCATTCTGCTGCGCGAAGAGATGCGTTACAGGCGTTTGGTCGAAATGGAGAGGAATAAATCCGCGATGCTTACGATGCTCTCGCATCAGCTCCGAACCCCGCTCACCAGTGGTAAGTGGTACCTGGAATTATTAATGAAGAAGGAGTTTGGCGCTGTCTCCGTCGCTCAGCTGGAAGCGCTCCATGAAGTCGATGCCGGCGTCTCCAATGCCTTGAATATTTTAAACCGGTTCCTCGAACGGGTTCGGCTGGAACGGACAGATGTAACGTCGCACCCTGTTGCGGTGGATCTCGGGAAGGCGCTCCAAACCGCTTGTGCCAATTTCGCACACTCCGCCTCGGAGAAACAGGTGGAACTGCGGCAGAAACAGAATGCCGGGAGGATCGTTGCATTCACCGATCCGCTCCTCCTCTACGCAGTGCTGGATGTTGTTCTCAACAATGCCGTGGCATATACGCCGGAGCACGGAACAATCAATGTTTCCTGTAGGGAGGAAGGAAATCGTGCTGCCATCGAGATCGCTGATTCCGGCATCGGCATCACTGCAGACGAAGGAAAAGATGTGTTCCACCGTTTCTTCCGTGGAAAAGAAGCACAGCGTGTTGCGCCGCACGGTGATGGTCTGGGTCTGCATCTTGCCAAGATGCTCCTTTCGCGACTGGGGGGATCGATTTCATTCACATCTGAAGGCAAAGGGACGACGTTTGTTGTGGCACTCCCCTTGGCGATAGGATGAAAAACACACATTGGACGGAATTGAGAATGTAGAATGTAAAATGTAGAATGATGGATGTTTGTTTCTGGCTTCTATTCAATAAAATTGTACATTCTACATTCTACATTTTACATTCTGCTCGGTATCTCATTTTGCTTCTCCCATGTCCGATCTCCTCAATCCGCCGTTCATCATCGCCATCCTCATCGCACTCACCGTGCATGAGTGGGCGCATGCTTTTGTTGCGAATCTCCTGGGTGATCACACGGCGAGGAGTGAAGGTCGGATGACCTTGAATCCCATCGCGCACTTGGATCCGCTCGGCACGCTGATGTTCTTCCTCGTGCACTTCGGGTGGGGCAAACCTGTTCCAGTCGATCCTCGCAATTTCAAGCATCCGCGTCGGGATAATGCGCTTGTCGCACTCGCGGGACCGGCTTCCAATCTGGTCGTTGCATTTCTCTGCCTCGTCCTGCTTCGGTTCCTCGCTCCCGAGGTGTTGTCCATCACAGGTTCTGCGCAGGATCTCCTCTCGACCGGCAGTTATGCTTTGAGAGTGCAAATGTTCTTTAGTGAAGTTCTGGCATCTGCGCTTTTTCTCAATCTGGGGCTGATGGCATTCAACCTCCTGCCGGTCGCACCGCTCGATGGTTCAAATATTCTTCACATGTTCATCCCACTCAAGTACGAAGAGACATATGAGATTTTTCTGCGGAGAGGTCCGATGATTCTCTTGGGTCTCCTCATCGCAGAGCGGATATTCGGCATCCCTCTGCTGGTCACATGGATTTCATCGATCATCGATGTTGTGTTGTTTGTGATGGAGCGGTTGGTGGGGATGTGAGAGTACGGAAGGTATGGTAGGTAAGGAAAGTAAGGAAGGTGGGTAGGCATGGAACGTAGAAAAATATTTTTGCACCAGCGCACCACTTGCCCTGAGCTAGTCGAAGGGTTCTTGGTGCGGGCAAGCAATTCAATCATTCTTTATCCACAGCACCTCGAACCACGCCCGAAACGCATCCGCGATGCCCCGGTTCCAGATTCCCTTCGTCGCGGTATACTGTGCGCCAATGTCTCTGCAAATTCAGTGCGCACAGTGCCGTTCCCCATTCATCTTCACAGACGAAGATGCCGCTCTGCTTACCAAGCTGGCACCGACGATTGCGGGTCAGGCATTCGAATTGATGCCACCCACATATTGTCCCGACTGTCGGCTTCGACGACGATTGGCCTGGCGTGTAGAGCGATCGCTCTACTTCCGCACCTGTGACTTGAGCGGGCAGAAGATGCTGTCAATCATCGCTCCGAACAGTCCGTACAAGGCGTACCACCACGAAGCCTGGTACAGCGATAAATGGGATGCACAGGCTGCCGGACGACCCTTCGATTTCTCGCAGCCGTTCTTTTCGCAGTTTGCGGCACTGATGCGAGAGGTTCCTCTGCTTGGGCTCAATTTGATCAACAATCAGAACTGCGAATTCGTGAATCAGGTTGGGTACTCCAAGAACTGCTATCTGATCATCGAAGCCGATTACAACGAGAACTGCCTTTTCAGCTACCGGATCTTCTACTCCCGCTCTTCGGTGGATTGTACGGAAGTGACGGAAGTCGAGCGGTGCTACGAGTGTGTCGATTGCACAGGCTGTTATGGTTTGCTCTATAGCGAACGCTGCAAGCAGTGCTCCGAGTCCGCATTTCTCTCTGACTGCCACGGGTGTCAGAGCTGCTTCGGATGCACCGGACTTCGGCAGAAGCAGCACTGTCTCTTCAATCAACAGCTTTCCAAGGAGGAGTATCGTGCCCAGACGCAGGGCTTCGATTTCTGCAATCCGGAACATGTGAATGCCGCGAAGGCACATGCCGCGTCTCTGTGTCTCATGCATCCCCGTAAGGCGCTCATCGGGGAGCAGAATGAGAATGTGACAGGGGATTACATCGACCAGAGCAAGGACTGCGCCAACTCCTTCGGTCTCAAGAAATGCCGTGACTGCCGCCACTGTTCGCTGATCCGCGATTCGAAAGATTGCATGGACTACTTCGTCTTCGGTGCGAAAGCCGAGCGCATCTATGACTCCGAGTGTTGCGGCTCGAGCGTTGCCAATCTCATCGGTTGCTGTGATTGCTGGGAGAGTCACGATCTCTTCCATTGCCTCCAGTGCGTGAATGGTTCCAGTGACTGCTTCGGTTGTGTTGGGATGCGTCACCAGAAATATTCCATATTAAACAAGCAGTACACGAGAGAGCAGTATGAGGAGCTGGTGCCGAAGATCATCGAGCACATGCGTCGGACGAAGGAGTGGGGCGAGTTTTTCCCCGCCTCACTCTCGCCGTATTCCTACAACGAAACTGTAGCGCAGGAGTACTTCCCCATGGACAAGGATGCGGCGTTGGCAGAAGGATTGTCGTGGCAGGATAACTTGCCGTTCACCATTGGGAAGGAAACGATTGGCTGGGATCAGGTGCCGCAAGCCATCGATCAGGTTCCTGATACCATCACACAGGAAGTCCTGGCATGTCAGGAGACCGGGAAGAACTTCCGGATCACCGTGCAGGAATTGGCGTACTACCGTGACCTGCGCCTGCCGATCCCCCGTCTGCATCCCGACGAACGGCACAAGCGGCGGATGGCACTCCGGAATCCGCGGAAACTCTGGGACCGGACATGTGCGAAATGTCAGAAGCCGATTACGACCAGTTACCCCCCTTCGCGACCTGAAACTATTTATTGCGAATCGTGTTATCTGGCAACTGTGTATTGACCATAGGGGTCGCTACGGAGGGGCAGGTTCACTCGAAAGACCGGAAAAGATTTACTGTGAGGAGTGTTATTTGAAGGAGGTGTATTGAAGGGTCGGGTGTCATGGGCAGGGTCGGGAGAGTTTTTATTTTGCCTGACCCCGATACCTGACCCTGACCCTTTCTGCTACACTCCCTCGCTATGCGGGATCGTCTCCACTCTCTCCTCCGCGCCGCCGACCTTTCGGAGGAGGAAATCGCGATCTACCTCTGGCTCCTCAAGCTCAAGCAGAGCTCCATTCCGGAACTCAAATGCAAAAGCAGACTTCCGCACATCACCGTGTACCGTACGATTGCCAAATTGGAAGAGCGGTCACTGGTCGAGCGTGAGCAGATCAATCGGAAGCAATCGATCTTCCGCCCGCTGACGCTTGGCAAGCTCGCAGAGAAGATCGCATCACGGAAGCGCCGGTTGCAGGCATTGGAGAACGAACTCAAACATCTAGATCGGTTCCTCCCGTACGTCGATCTGGAGAATGAAGATGATCCTGTGGAACTCCGTTCGGGACTGGATGCGTTCCGCGAGGAGTACCTCAAGTTCCCGGAGCTCCTGCAGCATGAATATTTGCATATCGGCAACATGGCCAAGATGTGGGAAACGTCAGGGTTCTCGTACGAGTGCGCCGAGGAGCGCGGGTTCATCCATCGACGGATTGCGCGGAACGTCTACGCTCGTGTGCTGGATGTTCCGACACCTGAGGCGCAGGTTGTGCAGCGGCAGGATTCCAAGGAGAAGCGCACGCTGGTGCTCAAAGAGAATCTGCCCATCATGGATGACTTCCTCCTGATCGGCGAGAAGCAGGTGTCACATTTCCTCTGTGATCCTGAGAATCCACGTGTGGTCATCATGCGCAGCCCGGCGCAGGTTGCCGTGCACCACGGGTTCTTCGAGGCGCTCTGGAAGGCGCGATGAGGACCTCATCCCCAACCCTTCTCCTCTGCGGAGGAGAAGGGAGTTGTTTTGTTTATGTTTTGTAACAACGAACTAACAACAAACAACCTACAGAACAGTTCCCCTCTCCTTCTCAAAGGAGAGGGGTTAGGGGTGAGGTCGTTTGCGCGATGATTTCAACCGGTGAAAGAATCGCAATGGTCGACTGACGGCTTACTGATGCCGCGGATTGCCATTACAAATTCGGACTTCATCGAGGAATTGCCGCGGGATCCTTTCTGCGTCTAGCATTGCGCGGTCATGCATCGTACCTGTCGCATCACCGGTCAGCAGTTCATTGTTACGGATGACGAGCTCGCGTTTCTGGATCGTGTGTCGCCTGTGATTGGCGGCAAGAAATTATCGATCCCGCCGCCGACACTCTGTCCCGAGTGTCGGATGCAGCGGCGTCTCGCGTTCCGCAATGAGCGGCATCTCTACCACCGCAAGTGCGACCTCACGGGGAAGCAGATCATCTCCATGTACCCGCCCGATGCTCCGTACAAGGTTTACGACCAGGAGCG
>CAINWJ010000014.1 GCA_903854455.1 Candidatus Peribacteria bacterium
ACTCTGGATGCTGCGATGCGGAACACTCGATGACACCGGCTCTATTTCTCCAGATCCAGCTCCTTGATCATCTTATTGTACCCCTTCTCATCGTTCATCTTGAGGTACGTGAGCAGCTTGCGGCGACGTGCGACCTTGGCCAGCAGACCGCGGCGGGCGGAGTTGTCCTTCTTGTGCTCCTTTAGGTGCTTAGTAACCTGATCGATCTCCTTGGTGAGGATACCGACCTGCACCTGCGGCGAGCCGGTGTCTTCCTTGTGCGTCTGGAACTTGGTGATGATCTTCTTCTTGGATGTGCGCTTGAGAGCCATGATGAGAAAAAGGTAAGGAGATGGAGGGGGAAGGAAAGAAAGACCCGCCACGTCGCTCGCGAGCGACGTGGCACGCAGGAAAATGATTCCTCGGGCCTCCTCGAAGCAAATTGCAACAGAGGAAGCGCGATAACGTGCGCAGTGTATCTGGAGAAAGTGAAAAGTCAAGTGGAGCTGAAGGGGAAGCGGAAAAATGGCACAAGTCGCTGGTCATTTGGTCGCTTGTCTCTGGTCAATCTCAACGAATGACCAGGGACTTTTCGACCAGTGACTTGTGACCTTCGAGTGGACATCCGTTCACCCTGTGCTACCATCCCCGTCATGAACACAGCCCTCATCACCATCGGTCTCCTCCTTATAGTAGGCATCGGCACGCTGATCGCGCTTCAACTCAAGAAGCCGAACCAGTCATCCGTGCAGGACCTGAGCAAAGATTTCGCACGGCTCGAGAAGGATCTGGAGACGGAGCGTGAGAAGCGAAATCAGCTGGAAGGCAAAGGGAAGCAGATGTACGACAACTACAAGAGCCTGGAGGCAGAGTACAAAGCGACACAGAAGGAGCGCGATACATTGAAAGATAGAATCGCGAAGTTCGAGGCACGCAGAGAGTCAGCAGAGAAAGAGCAGCGGCAGGCAGTGGAGAAGCTGGAGAACGCGGAGCGCGCATTCAAGGAAGAGCGTCAGCGCATCGTCCGGGAAGAGGAAGAGAATCGTCATCATGCAGAGGAAGAGCGTGATCGGATCTGGGCGGAACATGAGAATGCCGTTGTCGCGCAGCTGCTGGATCTGTGTAAGCAGCCACAATTGCAATTCACCTCGTTCACGAATAAGAACCTGCCGGAGGAATTTGACGGCAGCCTGAAGCCGGACTTCTTAATCGAGTTCCTGGGGCAGTACGTGATCTTCGATGCCAAGGCGAGCAAGGCGCAGAGTCTGCAGACGTACATCGACGATGCAGTGAAGAAAACGGCGGAGAAAGTCCGGAAGAATGCCAAGATCTACCCCCACGTTTTCCTGGTCGTGCCGACGGAAGCTATTCCGGAACTCAAGCGTGTGATCTACCCGAAAGATGAGCTGATGTTCTATGTGATTTCACGCGAAGCGTTGGCGCCCATCCTCGCCTCGCTCAAGCGGATCGCCACCTACGAACTTGCGGAACAACTGGATCCGCAGAAACGCGAGAACATCATCAACATGCTGGCGGAACTCACAGCACACATCGACTACCGCAACGCGTACGACATCATCCTCACACAGCTCGGCGCACAGACGTTGGAGAAGATGCAGAAGCTGGATCCGACCATTACCTCGGAAGTGGAACAGAAGCTGACTGAACGAAAACTCCCGCAGCTCTCCGCCTCCGAACTCAAACGGATCGCATCCAATGTCACGGAACAAAATCTGGCACTGAAACAGATGACTTCACCGAAAGCATCGGTCAAGAAATCTTCCGTCGACGCCGCACAGGCGATGATGGCACAGAAACTGCTGTGAGAAGAATCCTGTCCATTCCTTTTTTCTTTTCCAATCATTACCATCTACCACCCATGAGAACGACGAAGAAATCACCGGCAGCCACCCGTGACGATCTCCGTAAGCTCGAAGGAAGATTGACGAAGAAATTTGCGACAAAAGATGATCTGAAGAACTATCCGACCAAACAGGATTTGAAAAAAGAACTGGAGAAGTACGCGACGAAGCAAGATTTAAGAGAAGAGCTGAAGAGGTACGCAACAAAAGAGGATTTGAATAGTCAATTGGATACTAAGTTCGCATCGTTCAAAGAAGAGATCTTTCGCTACTTCGACATGAAGACGGAACAGCTCACGCATGACTACGCTGGCATCTTCAGTGACCGAACCGTGCAACTGCAGGAGAAGACAATCGAACTTGATACGCGGATGGTGCGCGTAGAAAAGGAACTCCATTTGGACATTGCGGCGTAGGAAGCGACGATGGCACAGAAACTGCTGTAAGCCAGTGATTCATGAATGTGGTGGCTGTACACTGCTGGCTGCAGCGATGAAACGCGTACGATCACCCTTCTTCGGCTACCTCTCCATCTGGATCCGGTGTGCTCTCGTTTTTCTCTGCACGTACGGAAGTGCCATCATCGTGCGGTCACGCATCGTGGAAACTGCTCTCCAGCGTTCTCTCATCGAACCCACGGGGATCGATGCGTCGCCGCTCATGATGTTCGGAGTATTGCTGTGTCTCTATGCCTGGTCACTCCAGCGTGATGACCTGAAAAAAAAATCTCTGCCGTGGCCGAACTTCGACCAGGCGTTCCCGGCAGTGCTGCTATGGGGGATGGTCATGATCCTCAGTATCTGGATCAGTCATCCGTCACAGGATATCTATAGCAAGATGCAGTTCTATGCACTGATGCATCCGGAAACCGGTGCGCCACTGATCGCAGTGCTGCTTGGGATCATCGAACTCCTGCCGACACTGCCTCTCATGCTCCTGTTGTTCCCGTCATCTGTCCTCAGTCAGTCCCGAAAGAGAATGATGGCAGGTTTCTTTCTGCTCCTCCTCTATGCATTCGGTCCGGTGCTGGAAGCTGCATACTACCGACTGGTCGGTCCGCCGCTCATCCACACCGTTCGCACCATCATTGGACTGATACCGGGAACACAGCCCGAAGATCTGAACCGGTGGGAAATCGGTTATGGTACTTTCAAAGTAACGCTCGGCTACGCGTGTACGGATTTCTCGGCACTCATCCTGTTCATCGGGCTCTTCGGACTGGTCTGGTGGCGCATGGCGGGAAAACACTCGATCGTTCATACCAAGGCAATCATCGCATTGGCGGGAGGCATCCTGTCACTCTGGATCCTGAATATCCTGCGAATCACATCGATCGTCCTCATCGGAGCGTCGTACCCGACATTCGCTCTCTCGCTTTTCCATAGCGCCGTCGGCATCGTGATCTTCCTCGTCTTCTTCCTGGTGTACGTGAAGGTGGCGCTGCCGTTGGTAGTAAAATCTAAGAAATTAGGAAGGAGGAAATGATGATTGAATTGAAAATCTTGCTTGCCCGCAGGAAGAATCCTGCACTGGTCATTTTTTCCGCAGCCGGGAAGCGGCCAATTCAAACTATGCTAATCTCACCCCACACATGACCGCTGACCCGAATGCCATCCTCACCGGCCTCAATAAAGAGCAACAGGAAGCCGTGAATACACTCTCAGGACCGCTCCTGATCCTCGCCGGAGCAGGTTCAGGGAAGACGCGCACGCTGACGCACCGCATCGCCAACCTCATCGCGAACGGGATCCCGGCATGGCAGATCCTGGCAGTGACGTTCACGAACAAAGCCGCAGCGGAAATGAAGGAACGGATTTCGAAAATTCTGCACATCACGACAGGCGATTCCCCTCTCCCATCGGGAGAGGGGTTAGGGGTGAGGGCGGGGGGCGGTAAACTCCCCGCCTCCGGCACCTTCCACTCCATCTGCACCCGGATTCTGAGGCGCGATATCGAACACATCGGACGGAGCCGATCATTCGTCATCTACGATGCGGACGATCAGGAGAAAGTGATGAAGGAAGTCCTGAAGGAGATGCGGATCGCGCCGGAAGAAATCAAGCCACGCACTGCACTCGCCATCATCGGACAGTACAAGTGCGAGGCGGTAAGTCCTGCGGAGGCGCGGAGCAAGGCAACGAGCCACACCGAAGTCAAAGCCGCGGAGATCTTCACGAAGTACCAGGCTCAGCTGCTCGCATCCAACGCACTCGACTTCGACGACCTGATCAACGAAGCCGTGCGACTGTTCAGAGAGCGTCCGGACATCCTCAAGCGGTACCAGAACACCTGGCGGTACCTGCACATCGATGAGTACCAGGATACGAACCATGCGCAGTACCTCTTCATCAGCCTGCTGGCGAAAGAGCACAAAAATCTGTGTGTCATCGGTGATCCGGATCAGTCCATCTACGCATTCCGTGGAGCGGATATCCGAAACATATTAGACTTCACGAGCGAGTATCCCGGTGCCAAGAGCATCAAGCTGGAGCAGAACTACCGGTCGACGCAGCAGATCCTGGATGCGGCGGACGCCGTGATCGCGGTCAATCCGAACCGACCGCAGAAGAAGATGTGGAGTGACCGGTCCGATGGAGCCAAGATCGATCTCAAGGAAGTCATCGACGAGCGACGCGAGGCGGAGGAAGCCATCCGAACGGCAATCGCGCGGAAAGCTGCCGGCGTACCGCTCCGTGAGCAGGTGATCCTATACCGGACGAATGCGCAGTCGCGGCTGTTCGAGGAATCATGCCTGCGTGCCGGCATCCCCTACCGCATCCTCGGCGGACTCAAGTTCTACGCACGGCGGGAAGTGAAGGATGTACTGGCGTACCTCCATGCCATTCTAAATCCGGACGACGTCGTGTCGCTGCTTCGGATCATCAATGTCCCACCGCGCAAGATCGGCGACACGACACTCGGTCACCTCCGGAACTTCGCAGCACAGCGGACACTGACCCTCTGGCAGACCATGCAGCACATCCCGATGGTGGAAGGCATCACGGAAGGCGCGAAGAACCTCCTCGGAGATTTCACGGCTCTCATCGATGCCGGTCGCAAGCGGGCAGAAACGATGGTGGTGAGTGCGCTCACGGAATGGGTAATCGAGAAAACCGGCATGGAGCGTTACCTCCGGGATCAGACGGAAGAGGGAGAGGAACGCTGGCGCAACGTGCTGGAACTCCTCTCGGTGACCAAGAAGTACGATGGACTACCACCGCAGGAATCACTGATGAACTTCCTGGAGGAGGTCGCACTCGTCTCGGAAGTAGATAAATTGATCGACGGAACCAAGGATGCGCTGACACTGATGACGTTGCACCTCTGCAAAGGTCTGGAGTTTTCGTCGGTGATCGTCGTCGGCTGCGAGGAAGGACTGCTCCCGCACAGCTCTGCAACGTTCGATCGTGCACAGATGGAGGAGGAACGCCGCTTGCTCTACGTCGGCATGACCAGGGCGAAAGACACACTCACCCTGCTGCATGCCATGAGCCGCACCCTCTGGGGCAATACGCAGAGCAATCCCAGGAGCCGCTTCCTGGATGATCTACCGACGACGGTGATCAATCCGCAGAGCGATGTATTGGAAAGTAAATATGCATGGCTCTCGGCACCGAGAAGTGGGTCAGGGTCTGGGTCTGGGTCAGGAAAACCAAAGCATGTAGTGAATGAGTTTAATCAAGACACAAATGATGATTGGCTCCAGCATGTGGAGGAAGACATCCTGGAAGGCATGCGGATTGTGCACAAAATACTGGGGCAAGGCACCGTCCTGCGTCGCAGCGGCGACATCATCGAAGTGAGATTTGACGCCGGTTCGACGAAGAAGCTGGCACTCGGCATCGCGCCGATCAGGATCGTGCAGGATGCGAGTGGGGATTTGCCGTTCTGAACTATGATCAAATCATTGTAGAGACGCCCCGCCGGGGCGTCTCTACGGG
>CAINWJ010000015.1 GCA_903854455.1 Candidatus Peribacteria bacterium
ACCGAGAGCCGCATCGTCGTCCGTCACAGCGAGATCCAGGATCGCGTGTACGAGTTTGCCGGTCGCGAGGTGCTCCTCATCAAGAACAACGATGTCGTGAAGGCAGGTCAGGCACTCAACGCCGGCCACTACAATCTGCAGGAATTGCTCGAGAAACAGGGTGCATACGCCGTGCAGAGCTACATCGTGCACGAGGTCCAGCACATCTACGCTTCCCAGGGACAGACCATCAACGACAAGCACCTGGAGATCATCGGACGCAAGATGTTCAGTAAGGTCCGCATCGTCGACGGTGGTGATACGGATCTCCTCGCCGGTGAGGTCGTCGACATCGCCGACGTCCGCCGCGCCACTGCAGCTTTCGCCAAGAGTAAGAGCAAGAAGGAGAAGAAGGAGCCGACGTATGAGCAGCTGCTCCTCGGTCTCACCCGTGTTTCCCTCGCTACCGAATCCTGGCTCGCCGGTGCGTCCTTCCAGGAGACCATCCGCGTGCTCGTGGAAGCCGCCACCACCGGCAAGGTCGATTACCTCCGTGGGCTCAAGGAGAACGTGATCATCGGTCGCCTCATCCCCGCCGGTGAGACGTTCTTAAAGAGATTTGAACTGGAGGAAGAGGAGAAGAAAAAGAAGAAATAGCGCAGGATCCGCGGGAAGAATCCCGCGTTGCCCTTTACTCGCTCATCATCCATCATTACCATTCCCGCCCGCACTATGCCTACCATCAACCAGTTAGTCCGCCACGGACGACGCACACAGACCCGCAGGACCAAGGCCCCGAACCTCCAGCACACCTGGAATGCGCTCAACATGCAGCGCGTACGCCTGCCCTATGGCGCTCCGCAGAAGCGCGGCGTGTGTCTCAAGGTCACGACCATGACACCGAAGAAGCCGAACTCCGCTCTCCGCAAGATCGCCCGTGTCCGCCTTACCAACGGTGAAGAAGTCACGGCGTACATCGGCGGCGAGGGTCATAACCTGCAGGAGCACTCGGTCGTTCTCGTTCGCGGTGGTCGTGTGAAAGACCTCCCGGGTGTCCGTTACCACATCGTCCGCGGCGTCCTGGATACGGAAGGAGTCAGAGACAGAAAGCAGGGGAGGAGTTTATACGGGGCGAAGAAGCCGAAGGTTAAAAAGTAAATGTAAAATGTAGAATGTATAATGTAGAATTATACTGTCTACAAGCCAACCATCAGCTCAAATCTTTTCATTTTACATTCTACATTCTCAATTCTCCATTCCGTCATGGCCACTCTCCCCAAGCAGTACATCCCCGTCGGTTCCGATCCTCTCATCGAGAAGTTCATCAACTGTCTCATGAACAAGGGGAAGAAGTCGCTCGCGCGCCAGCTCTTCAAAGACGCGATGGAGAAGATCAAGACGCGCACCAAGGATTTGCCGATGGATGTGTTCAATAAGGCATTGCTGAATACGACGCCGCTTGTCGAAGTCCGTCCCAAGCGTATCGCCGGTGCGGTGTACCAGGTTCCGACAGAGGTTCCTGCCAAGCGTCAGCAGTCACTTTCCATTCGTTGGATCTTGACCGCCGCCCGCGCACGCAAGGGAGTCGGCATGGCGGAGAAGCTCGCATTGGAATTGCTGGATGCTTCCGCTGAGCAGGGTGCAGCCGTGAAGAAGAAGGAAGACGTCTACAAGATGGCGCAGGCGAACAAGGCGTATGCGCACTTTGCGAAGATGGGGTAGAGATGGCGACTGCTTGTTTTTGATGAGAAATGAATCCGTTGGAAGCTTGGTTTGTTGAGGGAGCAACGTCAAAAGGTGTGAAGAAAGTTGATTACTCCAAAATTTGAGAAGGCTGACACGAAACTTCTTCCACTTTTTTCCGAAAAAAGTGGAACCCAGCCTTCGCCAAGGCTACGGTCGGCAGGCAAAACGCCGGCGCGCCAACTCCTC
>CAINWJ010000016.1 GCA_903854455.1 Candidatus Peribacteria bacterium
GCCTTTCCAGTTGGATGTAGCACAACGATCAGGTTTACAAACCGGCGTGATCCACACCCATTCATTCAGGAATCCCGGCGATCGCCACGTGCTATCGGTTCCACGAATGGCATTGCGAGCCAGACACATTTTGAGACCGTCTCCGAGAGGGATGAGACCGCTCTCGATCAAGACCTGCGCACCGTTGCAGTTTCCGACAATCACCTTTCCGCGTTCTGCCTCACCAGCCATGAATTTGAAGAGCGGATCGCGTGCCGCAACCATCCCGGAGCGACCGCGATCTTCGTAGCTGAACCCGGCTCCGAAGAAGTACCCGTCGACATCCTTCAGTTTCTCCAGCGAATCATTCCAACGGAACACGAAGCAATCGAACCCGCAACGCTTGAGGGTGCGAATGTTGTCGACTTCTCCATTGGAACCGGGGAAGCTGGGAACGGCGATGAGAGGCTTGGACATAACAGGATGCTACCAAAGGTATCACAGGTAAGGTAGGTATTGTAGGTAAGGTACGTATGGTAAGTGATTTGTGTAATACAAAACACAAGCGAACTGTAGTCACTTACTTTACCTACCTTACGTTCCTTACGTTCCTTACGTACCTTACCCCCTAGACCGTCATGACTTCCGCCTCCTTCTTCTTTGCACTCTCATCCACTTTCTTGTTGGCATCATCCACCATCTTCTGGAGTTCCTTCTGCAATCTCTCTTTTTCATCTTCTTCCGGAATCGCCTTGATATCATCGTGCGTTGCCTGACGATCTTTGCGAATCTGGATCTTCGCCTGCTCGGCGAGCTGATTTACAATCTTCTTGATCTGCAGGCGCCGCTCCTCGGTCATCGCCGGGAAATTCAACCGGATCACCACGCCGTCATTGACAGGTGTAATCCCCAAATTGGCTTGCAGAATAGCTTTCTCTACCGCTGCCAGAACCGAGCGATCCCAAGGCTGAATCACGATGGACCGTGCATCAGAGACACCGATGCTTGCCACCGCCTTAAGCTCCATCCTCTGACCGTAGGCTTCCACGTAGACGTGTTCGACAATGGATGCATTGGCTCTGCCAGTCTGCAGCTTGCCAAATTCCTGATGGAGATGATCGAGGACTTTCTTCACCTGGAGATCGAATGTGACGAGAGAGGGGTGTTGCATACGGGAGAAGTATAGGGGTGTAGGGGTGTAGGAGTATAGGGGCGGTATTCAGTATCAAGTATGAAGTATCCAGTATGCAGGAATCCTTATTTCAGATACTCCATACTGAATACTGGATACTAAATACTTATCCACCACTCCCCTACTCTCCTATTCCCCTACTCTCCTACACCCAAACTAGTCTCTCACCACCGTCCCTATCTCCTTGCCCAGTGCCGCATCAACGAAGGAACCCTTCTTCGTGAAATCGAAGACGACAATTGGCAAGTTCTGCTCCCTGCAGAGTGAGAATGCTGATTGATCGAAGACCTGCAGATTCTTCTCGATGACTTCCTGGAATGAAATCTTCGTATACTTCTTGGCATTCTTGAACTTGTGCGGATCCTTGTCGTACACGCCGTCGACCGTCGATGCCTTCAGGATCACGTCGCAATCCAATTCGAGTGCACGGAGAGCTGCGGCAGAATCCGTCGTGAAGTACGGGTTACCGGTTCCTCCCGCGCAAATGATGATTCTGTTCTTCTCCAGGTGCCGCTCGGCACGACGCCGCAGATACGGTTCAGCGAGCTGAGGGACATCGATGGCAGAACAGACGCGAGTCGCGGCTCCCAGTTTTTCAATGGCAGACTGAAGCGCCACCGCATTCATAATTGTCGCAAGCATGCCCATGGCATCACTTGCCGTACGCTCGATGCCGCTCTCCTTGGTATCCCGGTAGCGCCAGATATTCCCAGCACCGATGACGATCACGATCTGAATCCCCTGCTTCCAGACGGCTACCACCTGACCGGCAATGGTATGGAGCTTGGCATAATCAAAACCGAAACCGCTGCTCAGCGCCTCACCGGAGATCTTGAGCAAAACGCGATCGTAGGGCTTCTTTGGCTTCTGCATAGTGTGACCTCAGGGTACCGGAGGCTTCGGCATGTTGTCTACCTGAACAGATTGTGGGGTCGCTGGAGACTTGGATGCACTGGAGTGAAAGAAATTGCCAATAGCTTTCATCACGGTCGACCAGAGCTCACGCAGGTCACCCATCGTCAGCTCTCCCCGCGATAATTTCCCGATCAACGGCACATCTGCCTTCTTGCCCTGAGCGGCATTGATGAATCCGATGAGCATTCCCGCGACGACGACGAGCATCAGCAATTTCCCGATGAACGGGATGAACGGCAAGAAAATAGAGATCAGGAAGAGCGCTGTTCCCTGCTTCGCGTGAAACCGGACGAACGCCGACTCCTTGCGCGCAACCAGAATGACGACGGACATGATCCAGATGTAGCTGAATGCCGCGATGTCCTTGTTCTCGCGGACATCCCGCTGATCGGGGCTTTCGTTGAGAGGGTTGGAGGAGGTCTGATCCATCAGAATAAAGAGTAGCATTACTGGAGAATAATCGACATGGGACAATGTTCAGTACCTTGGAAGCTTCCGGAAAACGACGAGGTTTTAATCGTTCGCTCTGCGATTACTGCTGTCTAAACGCACTCATCCACCCCCCTTCGCCCCTGCAATAGATCAAGCAGATCAGCATGAGAAATCACTCGAATCTTCGGAAGGCTACGGAGGGGCAAGACGAGGTCACTGTTCCTATGATCGGATGTTACTGCTGCCTAAACGCACTCATCCATCCGAACGCGCCTTCGAACTCCTTCGTGATGACCTGGAAGATGGATTCCTGCTTTCGGGGAGTGAGGACCGTGAAGATCTTGGAGACGCCGATGCGACCTTCATAATCCACGCTCTCCGCCTGGAAGCTGTAGACGGTGCCGGGGGCGAGACCGGAGAGAATCACAGTGTGCGTACGACCGAAGCTCTGCTGCAATGGAGTTGTGGAGGTGAGCGGAGTCTTGGCATCGACGGCAACACCCTGCTGGTAGCGGATGCGACTGGTGCCACGTTTGTCGGTGTCCCAGCTGATGATGATCTGAGTGGTGGCATCCTTACCGGGAGAGATGGCAACATCGGCTTTCACGCGGGAAAGTACTGGGGCAAGACTCTCCTCGGTGGTCGTGAACTGCGGAATGATCTGGGAAACATCGGTACCGGCTGCCGTACGTCCGGCGATCTCCACCTCGTAGACAGTGCCGGGCTCGAGAGAGTCAGCGGTAAGGTCGTGGGTGGTGGTGAAGGTGGTGTCGGTGAACGTGATGGCCTCGGATGACTGTGGCTCCCCTTCCCTGTACGGGAGGAGTGTCAGGCGTGAGGAAGTCTCGACGTTCGTCTGCCAGCGGAAGGAGGCTGAGACGGGAGAGGTCACCTCGGAGGAGTAGTTGTCGACTTTGGCGTGGACAGCAGGAGTTTCGAAGACATAATCTTTGGAAATTGTTTCCGTACCGATAGGTGTCGCACTCCTGACTCTGTAATGATACCTGGTGCCGGGAGTAAGACCCGTCACGGTCACGGTATGATCGGTGACCTGAGCGGAAGGATCACCTGTCTCGGAGCCATAGGATCCGGGGACGAAGGTTTCATCCGTAGCCATGGCGATGAGCGAACTGGAAGGCTCGTCGGAGTTCCAGGTGATGATGACCGATGTGTCAGTCGCAGAGACTTTGGGTTCCCCGGAAAGGATGGGGCCCGGGATGCCACTCACGACCTCTGCCAGAGATTTCTGCTGTGCGAGAAGCGTCTGCTTGAGGTCAATCAATGACATGTTCTGAGACATGGTCTTCACGGTGTCCAGAGCCTGCTGGAGTGCGAGGATGGACTGGGTCTTGGCCTCGGCGGAATCAGTGGGGAGCTCCGAGGATGAGGAGGAGCTGCTACTTACAGTTTCCGGTGCTGCGGCGTGTGTGGGTGTCAGATCTGCAGAGGTGGTGAAGGAGAAGATGTCGCTGACCGCAACGTTGCCGCATTTGTCGACCGAGGTAGCGAGGAGCTGGTAGGTGGTAGACGCCTTCAGATCCGTCAAATCGATGGAGTGATCTTTGACGAATGCGGACAACCATCCCTTGTGCTCACTGACATCAGTTTCTCCTACTGATACCAGCGTTATCCCCTCATTATTCGTCTTCCACATCACCCTCGCAGTCCCTCCACTCCCCTCCTCTATGGTCAAATCTTCAATCGTGAGAGCCTGCTGGAGTGCACACATATTGGGTCTGTAGACCGTCCCACCTCCGCCACCAGTGTCCGTCGACAGAGTGGGCAGCGTCCGGAAAGAGAGAATGGAGCCTGTGGTAGTGTTACCGGCTGCATCCGTTGCGGTAACGCGGTAGTAGTACTGCGTGTTCACCGTCAATCCTGAGAGAGTCAGAGCCGTATGGGTGTTGAGTGTCGCCCTGGAACCAGTGAGGACCAGCGTACCGGAATCCGTCCCGGAGAAGATCCTAGATGTGACTGTCTCATTCGCATCGAATGAAACGATTGCAAACGTTTGCTCCACAGGCCATGCCATGAGGTTACTAATGACCGGAGGCGTGGTGTCGGGTGCATCCGGAGGATTGGTGACGGACTGGGAGCCGTTCACCCTGAGGGTTCCTGAGGTGGACCAGCCCGCTCCCGGAGCATCCACGAGGAATTCGACGTTGTAGAAGTAGTTGCCGCCGGAGGTGATGGCTTCCTGCGAACTGGCAACGAACGTCACGGTGTTAGAGCCGGAGACCGTACCGCCAGTAGCATCCCAGGAACCGGTGACAGTGACATCATTCGTTCCCATCTGGAAGGCGCCGTTGATGTCGTAGTCCTGGAAGATCACTTCGCCGCCGGGAGCGAAGGTGGAACCCGAGACGATGCGCAGCGTGGAGTCTCCCGTGCCGACGAGGGTCGTCCCGCTCATGGTGTACACGGCGGCGACGGCGGGGAC
>CAINWJ010000017.1 GCA_903854455.1 Candidatus Peribacteria bacterium
CGTTTGGGGGCGAAGCACAGGATATTCCGCCTCCGTTCTTCGGCTGGCTCTTCATCGGGATCGGATCATTCGCGCTCCTCAGCGGATGGACAGTTGCGCTCTGCATTGGTCTCGCTGGTCGTTTCATCGGGCAGCGGAAGCATCACCTCTTCTGTCTCATCGTTGCCGGGCTGAGCTGCATGTTCTTCCCGTTCGGGACGGCATTGGGGATTTTCACATTGATTGTTCTCCTTCGTCCATCGGTGAAGGGCGCGTTTCAGAAGAGGGTGTCGAAGAAGCAATAATGCATGTCTGTGAGATCTACTACAGCGCTCCGTGCGAGATACTCGCGGCAAGGAGGCACATGGTTGTGATCGACAGCAAGGAGGTGATGAGGAGCTTCTCGAGGAATGAGATGGGATAGAAGTTGCGGGGGTCCATGGGAGTGGGGGGATAATGGATCTTGATCGATCAGTCAGCTGTTCTTACGTTACAGGGAGCGCTTTTCTGGCATTTCTCTTCGAGAATTGCCGCTGAGCCTGGTAGAGAAATAGGAGAACGAGACTGGTGATCATGATGCCTATACAAACGAGAGTACCCATTCGGACATTACAGAAAAATTAAGAGGAATATGTTTCCTGCGGATTCTCCCATGTGCTCCTTAGATTGCTCTCACAGAATGAACGTGAATCCCCACATCACGCTGATGCCTGCCGTGATGAGGAATAATTGGAGAACCGCCCGCCCGGCGTGAGTGTCTTTGTGCAGTTCGGGGAGGAGATCGGTTCCCGCGATATAGAGCAGGTTGCCGGCGGCGAAGGGGAGGATGAGTGTCGTCGCATTCTCTGCTGCACCCGCGGCGTAGAGGAAAACTCCGGCTCCGATCAGTGCCGTTGCTGCGGACAGCGCATTCCAGAGCAGTGCCTGCTTCCGCGTAAATCCGCTGAAGAGGAGCAGCGCGAAGTTGCCGATCTCATGCGGGATTTCATGCAGTGCGACCGCGAAGGTTGTGGCGATGCCGACTCGCGTGCTCACCAGGAAGCTTCCCGCGATGATCACACCGTCGATTATATTGTGGAGCGCATCACCGGCAAGGCTCATGATACCGACCGGGTGGTAGTGATCTTTGGACGGGAGGATGTGACAGTGATGCCAGTGGATGAATTTCTCGATGGAAAACGAGACCAAGATCCCGAGGAGCAGGATCAATGCTCCCTGCGATGACGCACCTTCACCGTTCAGCATCTCCGGCACCATGTGGAGGAAGACGTCGCCGAGGATAACTCCTGTGGAAATGGCGACCAGCGGCAGGAGCAGCCGGCGGATCGTTGCTTCCGAGATACAGAAGAACGCGAGTCCGATGAAGGACAGCGCACTGATGGCGGCGACGGAGACGAAGATGAGGATGGTCTGGGACATGGGGAGGGAAACAGAAAAGTATTCAGTATGCAGTATCAAGTATTCAGTATGAGGGAATGATGAAATAGGGCGATACTGCATACTGTATACCAAATACTGGATACTGTTCACTCCAATCTACTTGATCATGAGATCAGTGCCATTTTCATTTCCCTGCATCGGCAGCGTCAGGAAGAACGTCGTCCCTTCCGTTTCCGTACTCTCGAATGTCAGTTTGGCGCCGATGGTCTCTGCGGCGATCATCGAGATGTAGAGCCCGAGGCCGTTGCCGTTCGTATCCAGCGTCGTTGCGTTGGTACCGCGGAACAACTTCCTGCCGATGAATGCCTGCTGAGAAGCCGGGATGCCGATGCCGTGATCGCGTACTTTTACGATCACCTCTTTGTTGTCCGAGGCTTGATC
>CAINWJ010000018.1 GCA_903854455.1 Candidatus Peribacteria bacterium
GTCCTCGGAGTCTTCGGTTTCCTCGGTTTCCTCCACGTCCGATCATCTCCCCCACAAACCCCCGTCCTTGGTATAAGATCGCACCGATGAAACGCTCCGAGATCCTCTTCGGCATCCTCCGTATCCCGGTCGACGCGGCTGCCGTGATCGGCGCGCTGCTACTGGCGTACCACTTCCGCGGACAGAACTCGGACATGATCCCGAAGCTGCAGCTCCTCATCGCTCCGGCGAATCTGCCGCCGCTCCAGTACTACGTCACGAACTTCGTATTTGCCAGCACGCTTGCTTACATCGCACTTGCGGCAGTCCTGCGGCTCTACTCGCTACGAACGACAATGGGACCCTGGCGCGAAATGTCCCGCGTCATCACCGCGTCCATCCTGTGGTTGGCACTCATCATCGCCTGGTACTTCTTGGTCGCGAAGCAGCTCTTCTTCTCTCGTGCACTCCTCCTGGAAGCGACGTTCTTGATCATGATCCTGACGATCCTGGGACGGGCACTCGTCACCATCGTTCAGCGACTGTGCCTCCGGCGTGGCATCGGCACACGAACGGTTCTCTCTTGCGGATCCAGACCTCTGCCGGAGAGCGTTGAAGCGTCACTCACGGAAGACAGTCGCTTCCGGTACATCGGACATGTGGCAACAGGTCAGGAGGTGATGGAGCACCAGAAAAATGTCGTCATTGATCTCGTCCTGCATACCGATCCCAGCCCGCAGAGTGATGAGACGGCACGCCTGATCGACTTCTGCCGGAGTCACCACCTGAACTACGCATTCTTGCCCGCCGTCTTCGTGGATGTGCCGCATCAATTATCGATCGGATCGATTGGCTTGGTACCGATCCTGAGGTTCGAACCGACGACACTCGACGGCTGGGGACGTGTATGGAAACGAGCGATGGATCTGATTCTCGGATTGATCCTTTTCCTGATCCTGAGCCCGATCCTGCTGATCCTCGCTCTCGCCATTCTCCTGACATCCGGCTGGCCCATTCTCTATGTCAGTCGCCGCGTCGCGCAGTACGGGAAGGGAACGGTACCAGTGCTGAAGTTCCGAACGATGTGCCGCGATGCCGACCGGAAGAAGAAAGAATTGTCCTGCATGAGCCATCGTCAGGACGGACCGCTCTTCAAGGTGAAGGATGACCCGCGCGTGACCCCCATCGGGCGTTGTCTGCGTCGCCTGAGCCTGGATGAACTGCCACAGCTCATCAATGTCATCCTCGGTCATCTGTCGCTGGTGGGTCCTCGTCCGCACCTGCCGGAGGAAGTGGCGAGGTACTCGCAGGCCCAGAGGAGAGTGCTGTCCATCCGTCCCGGTGTCACGGGTCTCGCACAGATCTCCGGACGCTCCAGTTTGAAGTTCGATCAGGAAGTGCAGCTCGACATGCGGTACATCGAAGAATGGTCACTGGCTCTGGACTTCTGGATCCTCTGGCGGACGGTGTGGGTGGTATTGATGGGGAAGGGGGCGGAATGAGGGTCGGGGATCAGGGGCAGGGTCGGGACATTGATCCTATTTCCTGACCCCGACCCTTTCAATGAACTTCATCTAAATAACATGACTCACAATAAACAACTTCTGGTCGCGAAGGGTGGTAGCTCGTCCTGATCCCCTGCCCGCACTTCCCGCACTTTCGATCCCAGAGATAGCGCGGCGTCCGCTTACTCATGCGCTCCTTGTGCCGAGTATCGAAACATTTCCGAGGCAACGGAAGACCCATGTCGCGGTAGAACTGAAGTTCCTGCGGCGTGATCCTAAACGGCTTGCCGGTCACTTCACATGCCACCACCCACTCAACGATTTCATCCGGAACATCTGTGATCGATTCTGGAAGCTGCGAACCTGCAACAGTCTTGGCGACCTTCGGCACCTCATCAATTTCCGTTCTCCAATTCCAACCTTCGCGCAGTAAAAGTTGCCCTCCGTAGCCTTGGCGAAGGAGGGCAGATGCATGATCAGCGGCTGCGCTACGGTCGGCAGGCCAACCCCCATTCCGAACTTCGGCTTCGGAAAGCGGGAAATACTCCTGCGCAACCGTCTCGTTGTATCCGTACGGCGACAATTGTGCAGGGAAGAATTCGCCGTATTCACCGTGCCGTCGCATGTGATCAATCAGACGCGGAAGCAACGCCTCATATTCTTCTTTCGTATATTGCTTGTTGAGAATGCAATACTCCTTGTGACGGAGCCCAATACAACCAAACAAATTGGATGATGTATCGAGACAGTAGCGGCAGTAGAGGAGATTGCTGACGTTGTTCCAGCACGACTCGCTGAATTGGACATTGTAGAAGCCGTTGCCAGTCAGGTGATTTTCCAGTCCCAATTCGCCCGTCAATCCCCAGCCGTAGCAGTCGTAGCAATTTTTGGACTGATGGAGCCAGACGCAGTATCTGCAATCTTCGTCGTGGGTGACATCAAAACATTCCTGAAGGTTGCGACAATTGGAGATGTGATCACCGGTGACGTTTTCGTTGCTGTGACCCGAAATCGCTTTGTGTGGATGTTGAAGAATCAAGACCTGCAGCGCTTGTTCCGCAGCCTGAAAGGCTGCTGCTGAATTGAAGATATTTTTAACTTGTTCTTCAAACTCTTCTTTAGTGCACGGTTGATTACCGATGTAGTGCGACTTGTTCACCAGGTTCACACACCCGATGCAATTCTGGCATCCTTGGCAATTGAAGAGTAGAGCGGAATCCGAACAATTGCGGCAGTATTCGGAAAAAAACACGCGGTTACAGTTGTACGTATCGATACACTGATAGCAGGATTCGGAGTCGAACGTGAAGAAGCAATCGACGGTGCGGTGGTTGCGGTGCAGATAGGTGCCGTAGTAACAGTCCTCATTGTCATTACTTGCAAAGATCAGATAGCAATCCTTATTCCGCGCACTAAGATTCGTGTACTCGCTATTCTGGTTCTGCATACGGAGGTTGAACGACGGAAGCGGCACCGCGTGGTGGAGATCATTCCACTGGTCGAAGAACGGACGGTTCCAGTCGATCTCTCTGCCGTACATCATCGGATCCCACACATCGGAGTTCCAGATCTCCGAATCGTAGACGGTGAACGGCTTGTCGGGAGAGTAGATGGAGAGGATCGGCTTCTTGGAGTAATCGCACATGCGGCGGTAGAGCGTCTTCTCATTGCGCCACGCCAATCTGCGCTGTCTGCGGCAGGTAGGACAGTGTGTCGGCGGGGGAATCGAATATTTCTTACCACCAATCAGCGGCGAGACGAGCTCGTAGAACTTCAGATCTTCCTCCGGGATGGAGAACGATTGCCGGCAGTGGGAGCAGGTGGGCATAGGGGCTATTGAAATCTTCTTTAGATTCTTTCACAATAGTTTTCACACATAAATTGTGAAAGTGTGATAGATTATCAACATGCTCCAATCCATCCTCGAAACCCTCGGCCTCACCACCATCGAAGCGGAATGCTATGAGGTGCTCCTGCCGCTGGGCTCCGTGCCCATCGCCGAATTAACTGCCGCCATGAAGCGCCATCCGCAGATCGTGTACCGGCTGGTCGATCAGCTCGTCACCAAGGGATTAGCCGTGACCGAGACACGGTTGCACCGGAAGTACGTCCGTGCGGAGGACCCGAGGACGCTCGAGCGAGTGCAGCTGGAAAAGCTGCGGCAGATCCGGGAAGTACTACCGACACTGCATGCGCTCCACCATCAGCCGTCCGGAGCGCGTGTCCACATCGAGCGCGGACCGGAAGCGACACGCAACCTGCGTCGGCGTGCATTCACCGAGCTGCCGGTCGGCGGTACGTACTATATCCTGAGCCCATCGGGCGAGCATTTCTACGATACGGTCGGGCGGGAGCATGTGGAAGTGCTGGAGCAGCTGCGGGCGAAGAGAAAAATCACCAAGAGAATGATCGCGATGGAAAGTCAGAGAGAGTACCTGGAGCGCGAAGAGCACTGGAAGTACGTGGAGACGAAGTACCTGCCGGAAACCTATCCCGTACCCACGAGTACGAACATCTTCGGCAATACGGTCTACATCCAGATCTGGTCCACAGATCCCATCGCCATCGTCATCGAGAGCGCGGAGGTGGCGAAGAGCTACAAAGACTTCTTCGAGACGCTGTGGAAGATGGGGAAATCATAAGAACCGCAGCCGGGACATCGTGTCCCGGTCGCTCAACAATATTCCCGGGCACGATGCCCGGGCTGCAGGATTATAGTAATTTCATCTGCCCTTCATCCTTCTTGCTTGGTTTTCTCTGCGGGGTGGCAAACGCATTCTGCGGGGCAGCAGCCCCGCTCTGCATAATGTTTTGTCCCCCGATCAATCCTTCCAAATACCTTGCCACCCGCTTCCCGTACTCTTTGGTGCGCAGCCGATCGTCGAGGATTTGAATCTCCGCACCCTTCACGCTGTGCCGCAGGAAATTACGGAGCAGACGGAACAGGCGATGCTTGATGCGTGGAATGGTGTAATCGTTGAACCCATCCTGGTACCTGGCTCCGCGCCGGCTCACGACGGCATGCGACGGATGATCGAAGGGCAAGACCTGGAGAATCAGGCGATCGATACTCTCGGGTGGCAAATCGATGCCCTCGTACATCCACGGCGTGAGCACGAGGAACGCCGGTGAAGAAGCTGCCGCAAACTCCGCCTGCATCCTGCCAAGTCCCCCGCCGAATCCCTGGCAGATGATCGTCGCACCGAGTGCTTCCAGCTTGGGTCCGTGCCGGACGTAGACGTCTTCGATGGTGCGCTTGCTGCTGACGAGCAACACTGTTTTGCCTTTGGGCTCCAGCGCCTGACTAAGCATCACACCAACCAGCATCTTGAGAGAAATATCAGGCTTGGATGCCGTCGCCAGCTGACCGAAGCTCGGTTTGGTATGGAGCGGGAGAATCGAACGAAAATCATGCTCATCACCCGGCGGTACGAATAATGTTGTTTTAAATCGGGAATAGAGCAGATCTTTCAGCAACGCTGCGACATCTTCGGGCACGGATTTGAAGTGCTTACTGCCATCGACAAAGGACTCGATCCACGTGATGCGACCGGGAAGATTTTCCGTATTCAGAATCAGCAGAAGTTGTTCGATGGGCTGCCGTACGGCACCGGGCAATTCGTTTGCCAGGACATCCCGGAGCATGGACTTGAGCTCAGCAGCGCTGTGTGTTTCCAGATCGGTCGCCTGCAAATATTTGAGATCCAACCCCGCCCTCGCCTGCTCCGCCCAGAGTTCGATGACATCCACGCACTGCATGAGGAGCGAATCGCCTGCAGCTGCCGCACGCAGCGGAGGGATGGAACACGCCCAGCCGAGGGCATGCGTCGCGGTGTCTTCGAGCATGGAAGCATCATCGACAAGCAGCGACGTGCCTTCCGGCACGGCAAAATCTGAATTGCGGCTGAGTGTAAGAAGGTGCTGATGACCGAGGAGACATACGCTGTCCTTGGCCTTTTCGAGGAGCGAGCGCATCTCCGGACTGTCGGCAGCAGCCGCGACCTTGCCGGTCCAGACTTCGCGCTCTTCGCCGTGAATGGGTACATCGCTTCTGACCTGAGGATCGTAGAGCGCGATCTTCATGGCAAGCGTCATCTCATCCGCAGTGAACGTCTCCTGCGCCAGGAATTTCTTCACTGCTGATTTCGAGAGAAGTAGTTCCGGCGGATGGAGCACCGTGACACTCTCCGGGATCTCCACTCTCCGGAGCATGGATTCGATGTTCTTGACCGCGATCCACGTGCGACCCTGTGCCGAGGCGATGAGGGAAGGGACAAACTGCGGATCCAGCGGTTCGGTGATGAGCCGCACATCTTCATCACCGGCAGGATCGAGTTCAATCGCCTGCTCATCTGCAGTACGCCGATGCCGGATACGTGCACCATCCAGCCACTCGGGGCGCGTTTTCTTCTTGGATCCGGTCAGTGAATCGAAGAGTTGCCGATAGCTAGTCGGACCCCGTGTGGCGATTTCCTTCAATACCTTGATGTCCTTCACGGGAAGCATCTCCAGTCTCTCCATGCATTTCTCAAGCAATTCGCTGGTGGCACGCACATCGCCGAGTGCCCGGTGCTTGGGCGTGTGATTGAGCTTGAGAATCGTACTCATGTAACCGAGCGAATAACTCTCCAGTTCCGGAAACACGATCGACGCGAGCATGGACGTGTCGATCCATGGATGATCCATGAGATCCCACCCTTCGCCGCGCAACATCTTCAGATCAAACTGCACGTTCTGCCCGACGACGATCGTCTCCGGCGTGAGCATCGCCTGAAGTTTAGGAAGCACATCCTGAAACGTCGGTTTGCCGATCAGATCTTCCGGCTTGATTTGTGTCAAAATTTGAATACCGGCGGGAATGTCGCAATCGGGCGGCAGGGAGAGGAGAGTTTCGAAAATTTGATGCGAGGAATCCGAAGAAACCGAAGAGTCCGAGGAATCCGACGAACCACCAATCTTCATGCAAGCGATTTCCATGACCCGGTGTGTCTTCGGCACGAACCCCGTCGTCTCGGTGTCGAGGATGAGGAGGGGGAATTTCATGGAAGCATAGTAGAGCGAAGAGTCGCCGGAGGCGAACTCTGCGCACGAGGGCGTAGCACGCGCATCGTGCGCGTGGGCTCGTGGCCGTCACGGCCACGTTTGGGATACTACGCTGGCGCGACGCCAGCGAAACCGTGGTCAGGATGACCACGCCACACATCACTCATTTGCCGAAGCACATCTCAGCAACGAGCGGGAACAAATGGAAATAAAAAGACGCCCCCGCGGGGCGTCTCTACAAACGTGCGAATCAATTCTGGCGTAGATCTACGCCTTGGCTTCCTCTGATGGCGCCTCTTCATCCTTCTTCGCCTTCTTCTTGGCGGGTGCAGGTTTTTCGGATTCCGCTGGCGCGTCTCCGGGACCCGGGGTCCTGGCTGCGGCAGTATTGTCGGTTTCGGTTGCGGCAATATTACCTTCGCCTTCCGCGCGCTGCTCTCCTTCCGGCGTCAGCTCGACAACGACCGGCGCCTCGCCCTTCAGTTCCGCGAGCTTCGCCTTGAACACCGGCAGTTCCTCGTAGTTGTACATGTCGAGCTCGAAGCCCGTGAGCTGGGTGGCTAAGCGAATATTCTGACCCTTCTTACCGATGGCCATGGGCCGTTGCGCCTCCTCGACGAAGACGGCGGCGCGCTTCTTGACGATGCGACCTTCCTGATCCTCATGCGCCTCGGCATTGACGATGATGACGGCGGAGATGGATGCCGGCTGCAGTGCGGTAGAAATCAGTTTGATCGGATCATCCGACCACTCGATCATATCGACGCGCTCGCCATTGATCTCCTCCATAACCGACTGGATGCGCACGCCCTTCTGACCGACGCAGGCACCGATGGGATCGATCCTGGGATCATTGCTCTTCACGGCAACCTTGCTGCGCATACCGGCATCGCGGGCAATCGCCATGATGGCAACGTCGTTGTTGCGGATTTCGGGAATCTCCAGCTCCAGCAATTTCTTGACGAGGTTCGGGTGCGTGCGGGAGATCCGTAGCTGCGGACCCTTGCCGGTGAGCTCAACCTTGTCCAGATACACGCGGATGCGCTTGCCGGTGTAGTAGTGCTCGCCAGGGATCTGCTCACGCCATGGCAATGAAACTGTCATGCCTTCCACCTCGAGCGTCACCCAGTTCGGCTCGGACTTGGTGACCGTCGCAGTGAGCAATTCGTTCTCACGGTCCTTGAACATCGCAAACAAACTCTGCTTCTCGGACTCCTGCAGCTTCTGGATGATCACCTGCTTGGCGGCCTGTGCGGCGATGCGACCGTAGCCAACCGGCGTCACATCGATCTCGATCTCGTCGGCCACCTCGGCATCCGGCTTCACCTTCCTGGCATCTTTAACACTGATCTCGAAGTTCTCATTCTCCACCTCGTCCACGACTTCCTTGATGAGGAGCACCGACGGCATGTCCTGATCCTCACGGAGCACCACGCGGATCTCCTGTTCTTTATTACCAAAATCCTTGCGGTAGGCAGTCGCAATCGCCTGGCGGACGGCCTCCAGGACATCCTCGGGCTTGACGTTTCGCTCCGCACAGAGCTGGTTTAAGGCAGCGATGAATGATGCGCGCATAGAGAGTGTGGGAAAAACCACCGTTCCCATAAAGGAACAGTGCAGACTGGGGGAAGTGTAAGGAGAACAGGGTATGAACGCAAGGAAATGTTGCTGTGACTGGGCAAAGAGATGACTTGGTCTCAAAAACAATGAGGCGTACAACCGTACAGTCGCATGGCATGGGGGGAGTACAGGTCGTAACGTACGACTTGACATCCATACGTAGGGGTTCGATCCCCCCTCCACCAGCAACATACGAAAACCGCCCCGGAAGCGCGGAGTTCGAAAGCCCTTTATCAGGGGTAACGCACGACTTGACAGTGATATTCTAGACTTACCATTTAAAAAACGTAACGAAAATCTCAGAAATTCTGTGCCTCTCCGCCATTGTCGAAAGTATCAAGCGCGAACAATTCCTGCCAAAAATTTTCTCCTATGCCTCCCCGCCATCGTCGGAAACATCGCGAAAATTCTGTAGGCGAGTAATTTCCATCCGGTCGGAACGCGGTCAAATCCCGGCACCGTCTTCTGGAATTCGATTGCCGAACGTCCAAGTGTCTCCATCCGCTTGAGTGAATCTTCGAGTGTCAAATGATGATGGTGAAGTGCTTTTGCAGCCGGCTCGTAGAACAACCGCACACCGGCGTTTTTTAACCGCATCCCCCACTCGATGTCCTCCCAACCATAGAGGTGGACGTCCGTCCGGAATGGCAGTTTTTTGGCTATTTCTAGCGGAAGTGAAATGTGGCTGGTGTACGTGAATTGGTGCTGGATATTTTCCGGAATGCACTGTCCCGAGTACCTGGAAATCTGCGGGTATCCGAACTGCCACCCGCTCTTCTCCAACCATCGCATGACGGGGGTGATGTGAGCGGCGGGATCCCAGGTGGTGAAACCGAGCACTGCGTATGGCAAATGAGAATCGGGCAGGCGATCTGCGATCTGCGATCTGCGATCTGCTTCATTCGTACTGACCGCTGACCGCTGACCGCTGACCGCTCGTAAATGCATCTCACACGCATCCGACTCCAGGAACGTGTCATCACCGATGAACAGCACATACTCGCCCGTGGCATGCTTCACGCCCTCATTGCGGGCAACGCCCTGCTGGCTCTTCGGGATCTCGAAAAAGTGCGTTGGCACGTTCCATTCTTGGTGATTGTCCTGCGGGGCAGCAGCCCCGCTCTGTGACTTTTGCTTGTCAAAAAGCGCAGCCGTCTTGTCATCGTGCCCATCGCTGACAACGATTACTTCGATCTCCCTTGCCACCGTCTGCCGCTCGATCCGCTTCAGGCACTCGAGGAGTGTGAAGGGACGACGGTAGGTGGGGATGATGATAGAAAGAAGCACCATACACGAGAGGCAATCAGGTATCGCCATGGTACATGGTTACATGGTTAAATGGTTGAAGCAGCTGGACTACCCTGACATTACAACCATGTAGCCATCTAACCATTTAGCCATTCGTACGTTGTTTCTCGACTTCGGCAGCAACGATCACCTGATGGCTGTGGTGGATGATAAAAAAGTGCAATGCCTGAAGCATCTCACAAACCACACCGACGATTCGCTTCTCATGCCGACACTGGAACAGTTGCTCAAGGAATCCGGAACTTCACTCAAAGATCTCACTCACATCGCGGCAGTCACGGGTCCGGGCGGGTTCATGAGCTTGCGGGTGGGCATCAGTCTGGCGAATGCACTGAGTTGGAGCCTGAAGATTCCGGTGGCGGGGGTGAGGTTGAGTGAGGTGTGGTTGGCGAGAATCGCTCCCCCTCCCTCATCCCCTAACCCCTTCTCCCGACGGGCGAAGGGGAATACTTCAGTCAATGCCATAACTCAAGAATCAGCGGAGTATTACCCTCTCCCCTCGGGAGAGGGTGCCCCGCCGGAAGCGGGGCGGGTGAGGGAGGTGTGGCTCCATTCAACGAAAAAAAATCTCCTCTTCCTCCGCGGCTTCGGTGCCCTCGAAAAACGCTGGCCTGAACCAATCCCTATTTCAATCGAAGACGCACAGAAGCAAATCCCCACCAACACCTCGTTCGTCGGGGAATTGATTGCAGAACACCGGAAAGCACTTCCTCAGCTGCAGCCAGTGCAATCCATCAAATCACTGGAAGATGTCCTTCCCACATTCATCCAATCGCTGAAATTCGAAATGAAGCCACTGGAGCCGTGGTACGGGAGGGAAGGATAACAGTTGAGAAGCTGACTGTTGATCGGAAAAGGTTTGTTCTCTAATTTCCCATAAGAAGCACAGGAGGAGTCGCTGACCTCGTACAAATCGGAGGGGTGATATCGCAATCGCCACTCATCACATTATTTTGCCAGAAGGGATCCGGAGTGAAGACACCAACCGCAACAGAATTACCGACTGATACGCACCAATTGGCGGGGTTGCAGGTCACCGCGGCGGCTTCCGCATTACAGTAGTTCTGGTATTTGAGTCTCAAATTAGTGAATGTAGGAGCCTCCATAGGCAACCAGACCGTTACCGGACTCTGCGCAGTACAATCAAGGCTCTCCCACACCGCCGTACGTAGCAGATCAAGATCCGTCTGATCGACGTAGCCATCCCCGTTCACATTTGGATACTTGGCATGACGGTTGAAGTTCCCCGGAGACAGCGCCCGATCAGCCATAAAATAATTGATATCTCTAATATCTACGACTCCATCATTGAGAACGTCGTAGACACTCTTGCCCGGATTATTGTTCTGAAACAGCTTCATAGGAATACAGCCAGCACGGCTGACGATTGAATTTTCACAGGATTCCGTATGGACACCATTCGTATTACCGGGACAATCGCTATCCGTTGTGCAGGCATCATAATCTTCTGATGGATCGTCAGGCGTCCTGCATCCTAGGTCACATGTTGCCGCATTTGATCCATCCGGTTCGCAAAAGTTTTTCTTTCCATTGCCATTGTTGTCGCGTGCATCACGACACTGAGGGACAGGTTTGCAAACTTTTCTGGATACATCGTTGTAGGTTTCAACAGCACATTCTTCCCGAGTGCCATAATCTACAAATTGATCCCCTTCACAATCAGTATTGATCGCGCAGTAGCACGCATTGCTACCACTCAATCCATAATCACAAATATTTCGTTCATTATTTAACTTGGGATCATATGCCATCGCGACAGAGACCCACCGAGTACATCCCGGATCAAGTGCATCGATCAATGTATCGCCATCATTATCCAACCCGTCACTGCAGGCCGGTTTCTGACATGCATTGGAGCAACCGTCATTGTCGAATTGATTTCTGTCATCGCAGTATTCACCGATCTGTACAATGCCGTCACCACACCATGCTGAAACACATGCGGTAGAACATTGATCATTGTTGACCCGATTACCGTCATCACACTGCTCCCCCAACTGCACAAACCCGTCACCGCATACCGGATTCTTGCATACATTGGTGCATGAATCTGTATTGCTTTGATTCCCATCATCACACTGTTCGCCGGATTGCACGATGCCGTCCCCGCACCACGTCAGACTGCGCACGGAGATGGAGACAGGTAATGCTTCCGGGTTTGTGGGATTTGCTTCGGCGATGATGAGGTAGCGGGAGCTTGGCTCCAGCATCACTTCAGAAACCGGCTTGAAGATGACGTCATCATGAGAGCCATGGAACGTGCTGGCAAAAGACGCCGTATCATTGCGATGGAGATCGGATGCGAAGAATGTTCCGGGAAAAAGCTGTGAGTAGGTGTAGGCAGTAGGCTTCCCATCCGCATCCAGGGGAGGATTATTCTTGAGCCGCTGCATCTCTATCTCCCGGGAAGCATCCGCAGATTTGTACTTGTAACCGTAGAACCTGGTCCCGGGAGCGAATGCCGAAGAGAGCGGTGCACCGGCGGAGAATGTCGTAGGATCGGAAGGAGTAACGAGGAACGTCAGATCATTGACACCGAATGCCTCGGAAACCTTGCCGTCCTCGAACGTCATATCGACGACGTGACGACCACCGACCGTGCCGAGTGACAACAGCTGACCCTGAAGCGATGATTGCTCCTGCCCGAACGGCAGAGGGATGGCGGAAGAAGGAATCGACGCCGACTGCTGCCATTTAATCAGGACATAACCACCAACGGCGAGCGCGAGGCAGGACAGCAGAATGATCCTCCGCAGAGCGAATCTAGAATGAAGGGTTGCCGGAGCCAAAAAATCAACAGACATAAATCCCAGTATTGTAGCAGAAAATGGCTGAAGAATCCAATCCCGGGAACGTCGTCAATGAAGGGTTAACGCACCGAATAGGAGTTGGATTGATCACATCTCTCCAGGTTCAGGGCTCTCGGTCTTTGAATGGTGGCGTTCTACCTGATGAGCTCCTCCGCGTAACACTTTTCTTCTCGAACGGTTCCCTCGAAATTTAGCCACAAGTTCTTTACGAACAGACTGTAGCAACGCCAAGATTTCTTCGTCTTTTTGCCCAGCCCGCATCGCTTCCTTTGCCCGCAATGTCAAAGCACCACAATAATCAGACCTGCTGCCACTTGGCGCCCCGAGTTGTTCAATTCTTGCCAATACTCTCGGTGAGAGTTCAGTCATGCTAAATATAATATAACATATTTTAGATTAATGACCATTCTCTGCGCGCCAATCGAAAATGCCAAGACGCTCATAATTACCTTAATGAAGAACCCTTTGCTATGCTTTCCGTATGACCATCTTCGACGTCCTGAATAAAATCCTCGGCGACCCGAATAAGAAGGAACTTAGGAAGATCGCACCCATCGTGCCGAGGGTGAGGCAGATCCAGGCATCCGAAGCGATGCGCAGGCTCACGCTGGCAGATCTGCCGGGGAAGACCGCGGAGTTTAGGGAGAGAATCAGGAAAGATGTGACAGCTGGGATGGAGCTCAAAGACGCGCTCGATTCACTGCTGCCGGAGGCGTTTGCACTCGCCATCCGGGCGTGTGAACTACTCGTCGGCACCGAGACAACCATCGGCTCGCAGACGCTCAAGTGGGACATGGTTCCCTTCGACGTGCAGATCATCGGAGGTGCGGCACTGCATAAGGGCATGATCGCCGAGATGCGAACGGGTGAAGGCAAGACACTCGTCTGTACATTGCCGGTGTACCTCAATGCGCTCGCCGGGAAAGGCGTGCACGTCGTCACCGTCAACGACTACCTGGCAAAGCGCGACAGCCACTGGATGGGAGTCCTGTACAAAGCCTTGGGTCTGAGTGTCGGCACCATCGTCCACGGGTTGGATCATGAGGAACGCAAAGCCGCCTATGCCGCGGACGTGACGTACGGCACGAACAATGAATTCGGATTCGACTACCTCCGCGACAATATGGCGCCGACGGTCGAGCGTCAGGTGCAGCGCGGACTCCATTACGCCATCGTCGACGAAGTGGACTCGATTCTCATCGACGAAGCCAGGACCCCGCTCATCATCAGTCAGCCTGCCGCGGAATCCACTCTCAAGTACGAAGTCTACGCCAGTCACGTGAAGCAGCTGCAGGAGGAGAAGCACTTCGTGAAGGACGAGAAGCAGAAGACGGCGACACTCACGGAGGAAGGGATCAAGAAGATGGAGGAGCTCCTGAACCTGGAAAACATCTACACGGACAAAGGCTTCGAGGAAGTGCACCACATCGAGCAGGCATTGCGTGCTCATGCCATCTACCAGCGCGACGTCGATTACGTGAACAAGGACGGCGAGATCATCATCGTCGACGAATTCACCGGACGCCTGATGCCGGGGCGGCGCTACAGCCACGGGCTGCACCAGGCCATCGAAGCCAAGGAAGGTGTCACAGTCCAACGCGAGAGCAAGACCCTCGCAACCATCACCTTCCAGAACTACTTCCGCCTCTTTACCAAACTCGCAGGAATGACCGGTACCGCGAAAACCGAGGAGGAGGAATTCCAGTCGATCTATAAATTGCCGGTGCTGGTCATCCCGACCAACCAGCCGATGGTCAGAAATGACCGCTCGGATGCCGTCTACGCAACCGTGCAGGCGAAGTTCAAAGCAGTGGCAAAGATCGCGAAGGAAAAATATACGAAGGGACAGCCGGTACTCATCGGCACGACGTCCATCGAGAAATCCGAGGTGATGAGTCTACTCCTTGAAGAAATGCAGATCCCGCACACGGTGCTCAATGCCAAGCATCACGAGAAGGAAGCGGAGATCGTTGCCAAGGCCGGTCAGCGGCAGGCGGTGACCATCGCCACGAACATGGCCGGTCGCGGGACGGATATCAAGCTGGGTGAAGGAGTGAAGGACGTGGGTGGTCTCTGCATCCTGGGTACCGAACGGCATGAAGCCCGCAGAATCGACAACCAGCTGCGTGGTCGCGCCGGACGCCAGGGCGATCCCGGAGAAAGCCAGTTCTTCGTATCGATGGAAGATGAACTGATGCGCCTCTTCGGCGGTGAGCGGCTGAAAGGAATGATGCAGCGGCTCAAAGTCCCGGAGGACGTACCGCTGGAAAACCGCATGGTGTCGCGGTCCATCGAGAGTGCGCAGAAGAAGGTGGAAGGCAGGAACTTCGATGTCCGCCGCCATGTCGTGCAGTACGACGACGTGATGAGCAAGCACCGCGAGATCATGTATAAGAGGCGCCAGAAACTGCTCAGAAAAATAGCCGATTCCATTGCCTCTCTCCCCCCTCAGGGGGAGAGACTGAGTGAGGGGGACGCACAGAAAGAAGAAGAAAAATTAATAGCCAGAAGAAAGAAGATTGCCGGAGAAGCATCCGATGCAGACCGGGAATCACTCCACGAGGAAGTGGTTGCGATGATGGAACGAGAAGTGGATGCGCTCGTGGAACTCCACGTCACGGACATCGACCACGATGGCTGGACACTGGCCGACCTGCGCAAGGGGCTCGGAATTCTCCACCCGGAACTGGAGCGAGCGGTCTCCGAAACGGATCTGAAGACGATGGAAGGACCGGATGAGATCAAGGCATTTTTGAAGACGATGATCCTGTCGTACTATCAGAAGAAGACCACGCACTTTGGCAAAGAACTGACGGACCGGGCGGAACAGATCATCGTCCTGCAATCGATCGATTCGCACTGGATGGATCACATCGACGCCATGGCGCACCTGCGGGAACAAGTGGCGTTCTCCGGGTACGCGCAGCGCGATCCACTTATCGAGTATCAGGATCAGGGTTTCCGCATGTTCGAGAAGCTCCTCGCCGCCATCTCCTCCAGCACCGTCCGCACCATCCTGCAAATCAACTTCGCGCAGTTCGCCGCTCCGCCTCCCATGCCGGCTGATGAAAAGAATCTTCAGACGAATGCGGAGGAGATCGAGAATCAGCTCACGCATGCCAGCGTCGGTCCGCCGCCGATGCGCGTTGGAGTTCCTCGGACATCGAAAACTCTCGGACTCAAGCCTCAGGTTTCAGCTGAGAAAGTCGGACGCAATGATCCTTGCCCCTGCGGCAGCGGGAAGAAGTACAAGAAGTGTCACGGCAAAAAAGACGAGTGATGCTCCTCGTCTTCTTTTTGACTCTCCAACACATGATTCTTGCTAACCATTTAGCCATTTAGCCATTTTGTCCGTCCCATCAATAATTGCCAATCGATCCGATGCCCCCTATCCCCGAAACCATCATCGGCCACGCGAGGCAGTGCCGAGAGCTGATGCAGGATATCGAGCATGCCAATATCGCCCATGCATATCTCTTGAGCGGGAAGGAACACCTCGGCAAGTTCACCATCGCACGCTGGTTCGCCTGGCAGATCCTGTCCGCTCACCTGCCGGCAACGGAGCGCGGCATCGTGAAAGATCAGATCGAGCGGCTCATCCACCCGGATTTTCTCTGCATGGATCTTCTGTGGATAGAAGACGTGATGGATGACTGGGGCGTCATCAGTAAAGCATCGAACATCCCGCAGACGCATCGCAGCAAGAACACACCGGCGAAGACCGATCAGATCTCCGTCGATGACATCCACGTATTACTGGAACGACTGGCTGAAACGCGCACCTCGCCGTATTGCTGCTGCATCATCCGCAGAGCCGAAAGAATGGGGCGTGAGGCGGCAAATGCATTCCTGAAAACGCTCGAGGAACCGCCGTCCAATACCGTCTTCATCCTCACGGCGGACAACGAGCGATCACTGCTGCCGACGATTATCTCCAGAACACGGTCGGTGCGATTTTCGCCGCTCCCTGAACGTGATCTGCAGCCACTGCTCAAGGGATACGAAGAGGAAGACGCCGGCTTCATCCTCCACCTGGCGAACGGTGCGCCGGGGCTGCTCCTTGAACTTCTGCAGAATCCCGAATTCCTTCGGAAGCACAAGCAGCTCCATTCACAGGCGAGACAATTCTGGCAGACCACATCCATCAAGGACCGGATGGTGACGGTCATGACCGTTGCCGAACGGAAGGTGAATCCGGATGACCTGATATTGCACCTGGGGCTGGCACTCCGTGAACTGCCTGATGTATCCAACAAGCCTGAACTGACACGGGCGTATACGGCGTTGGTGCAGGGAATGCAAACGAATGCTCACCGGGGGCTTCTGCTCGAGCGATTCGCACTCGCAGTGACGCAAATTAATTAATTCTTTTCCCGGGATTAACCTGAATAAGCCGAGATTTTCACCTGTGTTCACTCTCCCTACTTTCTTTCGGTTTCGAAAGAAAGTAGGCAAAGAAAGAAAGTCGCCTCTGGAAAAATTTCCTGCGGTTCCACGCCGCTCGCTGCGCTAAAAATTTCAAAC
>CAINWJ010000019.1 GCA_903854455.1 Candidatus Peribacteria bacterium
GCAAGCGGAGTTCGATATCCTCTACGCACAGGGCATCTCCAAGGAAGGCGACATTCTGGATCTGGGACTCAAGTACGGGTACATCGAAAAATCCGGTGCCTACTTCCGCGTCGGTGAAGAGACGCTGGGGCAGGGGAGGGAACTCGCACGGCAGTATCTCAAATCTCACGGCAAGCTCACCGAAAAGCTGGAGAAAGAGATTCGGGATGCGCACAAGAAGCTGAGTACGCTCTAGTGAGTCTGGTATCTGGGTCAGGGTCAGAAATGCAGCGCGTCCCTGACCCCGACCCTGACCCACATCTGATAGACTTCGCACATGCATGGATCGGCTCCGCTCACCACAAGCAAAATCTGTGCCAACGCCTGGTGCAAGCAACCCTTCGAGATCACGAAGGATGATCTGCTCTTCCTCGAAAGTGTCTCGCCAACATTTGCTGGAAAAAAGGAAATTGTCCCCGCTCCAACACATTGCCCGGAATGCCGGCAACAACGCCGATTGGCTCTGTGCAATGAACGATTCTTCTACTCCTCCACATGCGGACTCTGTGGCAAGAAGTCACTTACCGAGCATCCGCCTCAGAACGGGAAAACCATCTACTGCCGAGAATGTTGGCACAGTGACCGGTGGGATCCATGCTCCTATGGTCGGGATGTAGATTTCTCTCGACCTGTCTTCCCTCAGATGAAGGAGCTCTGGGAGGCAGTACCTGCCCAAAATCTTCTTATAGAGGGGACTGTTGTGAATTCCGAGTACATCCACTACGCCGGATTCGCGAAGAATTGCTACCTGATCATGCATGCTGATTATTGTGAGGATTGCTACTTCGGCTATGGATTCAAGAAAAACACCTCTTGCGTTGATGGATTCTACAATCTCGGCTGTGAGCTGTGCTACGACTGCGTCGACGTTCATAAGTGTTATGGCGTACGTGGAAGCCAGGACTGTATCAACTGCAGCTCATCGGCATTCCTTCGCGATTGCATCGGATGCCGGCACTGTTTCCTCTGCGCAGGTCTACGGGACAAGGAATACTGCTTCGAAAACAAGCAGCTCACGAAACAGGAGTATGAAGAAGTGATGAAATCCATTGACCTCGGATCGTACAATGAGTACTTACGTCAGAGAAATCGTCGGGAAGAGATTGAACGAGATCATATCTTTAAGGAGTTCCATGGTCACAACTTGGAGAACTGTATCGGCGACTACCTTGTGAATTGCAAAAACACTTATGCGAGCTTCGATTGTGAGGATGTGGAGGATGCCAAATTTCTTTACCAAATCGTAACAGGAGCAAAGAACAACTACGATATCTACCAGTACGGTCTGAACCTTCGAGAATCGTATGAATGTTCCATTGCGGGAAATGACTGTTACCACATTCTCTTCTCGCACAATGCGCATATCAGTTGTGCAGATCTGCTCTACTGCTGGTTTGTACAAAGTTCAAAGGATTGTTTCGGTTGCTTCAACATGCACCACAGAAAATACTGCATCCTAAACAAACAATACTCGAGAGAGGAATATGAACGCTTGGTACCACGCGTGATTGAGCACATGCGAACGACAGGAGAATGGGGAGAATTCTTCCCGTTAGACTTCTCTCCCTTTGGTTACAACAAAACCACCGCTCAGCTGTACTATCCTCTTTCTCAATCACATGCGTCGGAAAGAGGGCTTCAGTGGGACAATAGTCTGGATCCCACTCCGGCTGTTGAACGAATCATCGAAGCCGCTCTATTGCCTGACAACATCAAGGAAATTCCGGACGATATTCTGAACTGGGCCATCCGCTGTGAAGTCACAGGAAAACCGTTCCGAATTACTACTCAGGAACTACGCTTCTATCGAATACAATCGCTTCCCATCCCACATAGATCACCCGATCAGCGTCACATTGAC